>NZ_JASKYT010000315.1:0-7389 GCF_041028275.1 Streptomyces sp. PU-14G | reverse complement strand
GGTGTGGTCAGGGGTTACTTCCGCTGCCACACGTCCGAGAGGGTACTTGTGCCGGCCGCGGGGCCGACGACCGGCACAAGTACAGCCTCCGCACCCCGGGGAATGGGTGCCACTGCGGATGGCGGCAGCTGCGAGGCCGCACGATCGTGGAGAGGGAGTCGGCACCGGCTCTCCTGGGCCGCGGGCCGATGGCCACCGCTGCTGTCGTGCGTCGCCGCTGTGGGGACAGTGCGGGAGCGGGAGGGGGGAGGGAGTCATGGCCG
This sequence comes from Streptomyces sp. PU-14G, assembly GCF_041028275.1. NCBI lineage: Bacteria > Bacillati > Actinomycetota > Actinomycetes > Kitasatosporales > Streptomycetaceae > Streptomyces > Streptomyces sp. PU-14G. Next base: position 7,126 of record NZ_JASKYT010000315.1, on the reverse strand, counting down.
GCCGCCACGGCAACGGTTTCCTGGACGAGATGGAGGCCCGGATGCGGAGTGAGGATCCGCGGTTCGCGCGCGCCATGGAGAGCGGCCGGCCGTGCCGGCCACGGGAGTACCGGCGCGGTGCCGCTTGGTCGTCCCTGGCTGTCGGCGTCACCCTGTTCGGCCTCGGCGTGGTGATCAGCGACGGCATACTCCTCACGTCCGGCCTCGTGGTGGCCGGGGCCGCCGGACACCTCTTCGACCCCGAGCGGCGCCGGCCGTCGCCTCCTGGCCAGGTGCGCGGCAACGGGCCTTCGGCGAGTTGAGCGCGCGGACCGAGCGACGCCCTTCTTCTCCCCTTGCGCGGTAGCAACATCACATCCGCGTCATTGTTCCTGCGCTACAATCCTTTGCCGAAGCATTACGCTCCATTGAGCGGGTGGATGCTTGCGTAAAGTCCTGGCAGCTGACGGCCACGGCACCGAGGGGGCGAGGGGGCCTGACATGAGTCAAGGGAGCCACGCCCTCTACCTGTCCGTCGCGGTGGTCAGTCGCCCACCGGCACCGCCACCCGTCCCGGCGCGCGTCGAGAACGCCGCGCGCGGCAGCGTGCCGGATACCTGCCGCCTGCGCTGCCGCTGACGCTCCCGGTTCCCCGGACCGCTGTCCCTGCCGGACCAGGCCAGGGGCGCGCACTGGGCGCGTGCGCCGACAGCGTACGGACGCCGTCCGGCCGGTCACGCCGCACGGGCCTCCCTCCGGGCAGGCAGAACAGGCATCTGCCGCTGCACAGCCGGAGCTGCTGCGACACCTGCTGCCCGCACACCCCGATCCGCGCCCTTCTGGAGCACGTCATGGAGCCCTCCATCCACACTCGCAAAACGTCGTTGCCCGGAGTCGGCACCCGCTACGACCTGGAAACCGGCGCCGGCCCCCACCTGTCGGTCGTCGTGCACCAGGACGGCCGGCGCATCCTCGCCTTCCACGACCCCGAGGACGACGACAGCTGCAAAGACGCGGCCACCCTGACACCGCACGAGGCGACCGTGCTGGCGAACCTGCTGACCGACCCGGTGGCCCATCTGCATCAGCACGTCGAGATCGACCTGGTCACCGAACACATCGAGGTCACCAAACGCTCGCCGTACGCAGGCCGCACGCTCGGCTCCACCCAGGCGCGTACCCGCACCGGCGCCTCCGTCGTCGCCGTTCTGCGCCGTACCGCGGCTGTCCCGTCGCCCACCCCGGACTTCCGCTTCGCCATCGGCGACACCCTCGTCGTCGTCGGAACCCGGGAAGGCGTAGACGCCGTCGCCGAACTGATCATCGGAGGATAGACGCCCGTGCACAACACCACCGCCATGCTCATCGAACTCGGGGCGATCATTCTCGCCCTCGGTCTCCTGGGGCGCCTCGCCGGACGTGTGGGTTTCTCACCCATCCCGCTCTACCTGCTGGCGGGCCTCGCCTTCGGCCACGGAGGCATACTCCCTCTCCAGGCGAGTGAGGAGTTCGTCGCCACCGGGGCCGAGATAGGCGTCATCCTGCTCCTGCTCCTGCTCGGACTGGAGTACAGCGCCTCCGACCTCGTCACCAATCTCAAGACGCAGTATCCGTCCGGAGCGGTCGACTTCGTACTGAACGCGCTCCCCGGTGCCCTCGCCGCGCTGATCCTCGGCTGGGGGCCGGTCGGTGCCGTGGCGCTGGCCGGGGTCACCTGGATCTCCTCCTCCGGCGTCATCGCCAAGGTCCTCGGCGACCTCGGACGCCTCGGCAACCGCGAGACCCCCGTCATCCTCGGCGTGCTGGTCATCGAGGACCTGGCCATGGCCGTCTACCTGCCGATCCTCACCGCGCTACTCGCCGGAGTCAGCCTGGCCGGCGGCTCCCTGACCCTGCTGATCTCGCTGGGCACGGTCGCCGCCGTTCTCTACCTGGCCCTGCGCCACGGGCGCCTGATCAGCAAGGCGGTCTCCTCCGACAACGCCGAGATGCTCCTCCTCGTCGTCCTCGGTCTGACCCTTCTGGTCGCCGGCATCGCCCAGGAACTCCAGGTGTCCGCGGCCGTCGGCGCGTTCCTCGTCGGCATCGCCCTGTCCGGAGAGGTCGCCGAGGGCGCCAGCAGCCTCCTCACCCCACTGCGTGACCTCTTCGCCGCCGTCTTCTTCGTCTTCTTCGGACTCTCGACCGACCCCGCGGACATCCCGCCCGTCCTCGTTCCCGCACTCGTCCTCGCCGTCGTCACCGCACTGACGAAGACCGCCACCGGGTGGTACGCGGCCCGCCGCGCCGGAATCAAGACCGCGGGCCGCTGGCGTGCCGGAGGCACCCTGGTGGCCCGTGGGGAGTTCTCCATCGTGATCGCAGGTCTTGCCGTGGGGGTCGAGCCCCGCATCGGTCCGCTGGCCACCGCCTACGTGCTCATTCTCGTCATCATCGGGCCGCTCACCGCCCGCTGGACCGAGCCCCTCGCCCGCCGCCTCACCCGCCGGCGCACCGCCGCGCAGGCCCCTGTCGCCCCGGCGGAACCCGCCGACATCGTCCGCACCAACAGCTGAGACAGGATCAGCGGTCCCCGGGCCCCGTCCGACGGCCGTGAGGGTGTGCGACGCTGGTGCCATGGAACGCGCCGCCGCCGAGTCGATAACGCCCGACCCGGCGCGCGCGATCCGTCTCGCGCTCACCACCCAGTCCTGGCTCGACCTGTCGTTCCTGCACTGGGCCCTCGATCCTGCGGATGTGGCTCCGCTGCTGCCGGCCGGGACCGTTCCCGACACCCTCGACGGGCTCACCTACGTCGGTCTGGTGGCGTTCCGGATGCACCGGGTGGGCTGGTTCGGGCTGCCGGGTGTCCCGTACTTCGGCACCTTCCCCGAGACCAACGTGCGTCTCTACTCGGTGGACCGGCACGGCCGACGCGGTGTCGTCTTCTGCTCGCTGGAGGCGTCGCGGTTGCTCCCTGTGGCCGTCGCGCGCAGCATCTTCCGGCTGCCGTACTTCTGGGCCAGTATGGCGATTCGCCGTGACGCGGACACCGTCAGCTATGTCAGCAGCCGACGCCGGCCCGGGCCGCGCGGGCTGGGCTGCCGGATCAGGGTGCGGGTCGGTGAGCGGATCGAGGAGCCAAGCGCCCTCGAACACTTCCTGACCGCCCGCTGGGGTATGCACAACAGTTTCTTCGGCCGACCGGTGTACATGCCCAACGCACACCCGCGCTGGCCGCTGCACCGGGCCGAACTGCTGGAGTGCGAGGACGAGTTGGTGACCGCAGCCGGATTGCCCACACCTGCTGGGCCACCGGTGAGTGTGCTGTACTCGCCCGGCGTGCCGGTCCGCTTCGGCCGCCCCGCGCGCCCGGGTGGTCTGCCCACCCCGTGACGGGCCCGGACGCGGAGGCGGCCTTGCCGACGAGCCGGCCGCCGGACCGTGTGGAGCCGCTATGGAGGCCGCTGGGCCGTGCGGAGCCGCTATGGAGGCCACTGGGCCGTGTGGAGCCGCCAAGCAGGGGCTTCCGGCTCGGTCCGCGGGCCGGGCGGTCCCTGGTGCGAAGGGTCTACGCGGGGCCTTCGAGCTGTTCGATGCCGTGGTTGAACTCGACCATCAGGGTGAGGAACTGCTGGGTCTTCTCCTCGGTCCATCCCGCCGCCTCGATGAGCCGGGCGGCCCCCGCACGGCTGATCGCCCGGTCCGCCTCCAAGCGCTCCAATCCGGAGGGGGTGGGCCGGAACCTGCGTGCGACGCCTCCGGCGGGGTCCGGGATGCGCTCCACGAGGCCTTGTCGGAGCATGGCGCTGACCTGCCGGTTGATGGTGGACACGTCGGCCTGGAAGGTGTGCGCCAGTTCCTTCAGCGTGAGCGGCTCGCCCGTCTCCAGCCGGGTGAGCAGGACGTAGGCCGAGCGGTCCAGACTCTGACCGATACGCGGGCCGCGCGAAGCGATGAAATGCCGGGACAGCAGAGTCAGCTCTCGTTCCAGGTCGCCCAGGCGGCGCTCCTGCTCGCTCGACTCCTTCATCGTGACCTTCTTTCCATGTCGTTTCAGTCCGCCGGTGTGCGCGCCCACGCCCCACTCTGAGCGGTCGCAGCGGAGGCGTTGCACGAGGATGCCTTGTGTATGTAACATGCACAATGTGTTCATGCAGCTCATCGCGTGCCGTGGGGACACCTCGGCCGCGAGATCGACGGTACAGACCTGTCACCTCACACCAGTCACCGAGCTCGGGGTTCTCCGTCTCGCCCCGGGGCGCGGAAACCCCGAGGATCATGGCACCCGCGCGTCGACAGGGGACCCCGCGCCCACCGGACGAGCCGGGGCCCGCGAGCGCCGCGCCGTGGCCCGGTCAGGCCGGTGATGCGCATGGGTGCGCCGCGCTGAGCCGCCCTCGGACCGCGACACCTCGGCCGAGCAGTGCTGGGCACGACAGGGGCGCCGAGTCGGCCCGGCTGTCGAACCTGGCCGGGGCGGGCCCGGTGAGCCGGTCGAGCCCTCACCGGCGACAGCTGCGTGACCACAGTACCCGTCGGCGTCACAGTACGTTACGGCGCGTCACAACGTGTCACGGATGGCCCGTGACCGCAGTGGTCTGCTGCCTGCGCCTCCTGCCCGCGCCAGAGGCGCGGAGGGCGGAGGCGCGGAGGGCGAAGGGCAGGGCCCGGGCCGTGCGGTCGTCGCCGCGTGCCCCTTCGGCGGCACTCGAACAACCCAGCTCGCCCACGGCGGGCTCCCTCTGAGCAAGGAGCGTTTCGTTGCCAGCCAAAGCCGTCCGCACAGCGGGGTCAGGGGCCGTCACTGCTGTGATCACCCTGAGCTGTGTCGTGATTTCGCTGATGCAGACCCTCATCGTGCCGATCATTCCCCAGCTGCCGCAGCTGTTGCACGCGGGACCTTCGAGCGCGTCCTGGGCGGTCACCGCGACCCTGCTGGCCGCGGCCGTGGTCACGCCCATCGCCGGGCGGCTCGGCGACATGTACGGGAAACGCAGGGTCATCATCGCGAGCTTGGCTCTGGTCGTGGTGGGCTCCGTACTCTGCGCCGTGTCGGACAGCCTGATACCGGTGGTCACAGGCCGGGCGTTGCAGGGCCTGGCCACCGGCGTCATACCGGTCGGGCTCAGCTTCCTGCGTGACGTGTTGCCCGCCGAACGGGTCGGCGGAGCCATCGCCCTGGTCAGCGCCGCTCTCGGCGTCGGCGGCGCCGTCGGCCTGCCGGCGTCGGCCGCTCTCGTGCAGTACGCCGACTGGCACGTGCTGTTCTGGTTCGCCGCAGGTCTGGGAGCGATCTGCCTCGCGCTGGTGGTGGCGCTGCTGCGGGAGTCCCCGAACCAGTCCCCGGGGCGCTTCGACGCACTCGGAGCCCTCGGCTTGTCCGTCGGCCTGGTGTGCCTGCTCCTGCCCGCCACCAAGGGCGGCAGCTGGGGCTGGGCCAGCGGCTCCACTCTCGGCCTGTTCGCCGGTGGCGCCGCGGTACTGCTGGTGTGGAGCTGGTACGAACTGCGCGTCGCGCATCCGCTGGTGGACCTCCGCGTCACCGCGCGCCGCCCCGTCCTGTTCACCAACCTGGCCTCTCTCCTGGTCGGCTTCGCCATGTACGCGACGTCGTTGGTACTGCCGCAGCTGCTCCAGTCGCCCTCCGCGACGGGGTACGGCCTGGGACAGTCCACACTGGCGGCCGGGCTGGCACTCGCACCGAGCGGGCTGATCATGATGGCCTTCGCGCCTCTCTCCGCCCGCATCACCGCCAGGCACGGCGCCCGCGTGACCTTGCTGACGGGCCTGTGCGTGATCGGTTTCGGATACGGTGCGGGGCTGCTGCTCATGGCCGAGGTCTGGCAGATCATCGTCATGTCGCTGATCGTCAGCGCCGGTGTCGGCATCGCCTACGCGGCGAGCCCGGCCCTGATCATGGGGGCGGTGCCCGCCAACGAGACGGCATCCGCCAACGGCATCAACTCACTGATGCGATCGGTCGGCACCTCGTCCTCCAGCGCGGTGATGGCCGCGATCCTCGCCAGTATGAGCACGCAGCTCGGCTCGGTCTCGGTGCCCACCGAGCAGGGCTTCCGCACGACCTACGTCGTCGCCATGGTCGCCGCGCTCCTCGGCATCGCCGTCACTCTCCTCATCCCCCGACCCAACCGTCCCGCTCCAGGGCGGCAGACCGCGGCGGCTCCCGCCGTCGGCGTCGCCCGCTGAACCCACAGGCCGACCGGCGGAGCGGCTGACCCCACAGGCCAACCGGCAGAGCGAAGGAAGCACAATCATGGAACGTCTCAAGGACAAGGTCGCGGTCGTCACCGGGGCGGGCAGCGGCATCGGCCGTGCCGCCGCGCAGCTGATGAGCCTCGAAGGCGCCCGCGTCGTGGTGGCCGACTACGACACCGCAGCCGCCGAGGAATCCGCCGCGCTCATCGCAAAGGACGGCGGACACGCCCTGGCGGTTACGGTGGACGTCACGGACGAGGACTCGATCGCCGGCATGATCGCCTCAGCCGTCCGCGAGTTCGGCGGCCTTCACGTGCTCTGCAACCACGTGGGCGGCACGAATCCGGGCGTCGACCTCGACGTACTGCGCATGGACATGGGCGAGTTCGACCGTGCCGTCGCCCGCAACCTGCGCAGCACACTCCTGGGTACCCGGCACGCTCTCCCGCACATGATCCGTGCGGGAGGCGGATCGATCATCAACACCGCGTCCGTCGCCGCGCTGGTCGGTGACGTCTTGCAGACGTCCTACGGGGCGGTGAAGGCCGCCGTGGTCAACATCACCAAGTCCACAGCCGTCCAGTACGGGCCTCAGAACGTGCGTTGCAACGCTGTCGCCCCCGGCGCGGTCGTGACCCCCGCGTTGGCGAACAACCTGCCCGCAGACGTCGTCGAGAGCCTCAAGAAGGGCAACGCTCTGCCCCGTCTCGGCTCGCCAGAGGACATCGGCCACACCATGGTCTTCCTCGCCTCCGACGAGTCCCGCTACCTCACCGGGCAGCTCCTGGTCGTCGACGGGGGGATGACGATGCAGTCGTCCGCCGCGCCCGGCCGCCGGGCTCAACTCCCCGCCTGAGCCGCGCTTTCTGACTGAGCCGCGGCTACAGAGCACAGGCGCATACACGCCCACACCACTCCTTCCCTCACTCACTCACTCACCCACCCACCC
>NZ_JASKYT010000314.1:0-6644 GCF_041028275.1 Streptomyces sp. PU-14G | reverse complement strand
CAGGGCAGCGGGGTGGAGGAGAGGGCGGTGCCGAGGGAGAAGCCACGGAAGTCGGCCAGTAGGTCCAGGGGCTGTGTCTCGTTGAGGTCGCGACGGTCCGCAGGTCGTAAAGGTAAGAGTGGTTGTTCTTTGGAAGTCACCTCTATTGGTGATCGAGGCACCCGTGAAAGACCGGCGCAGGCGCGGTGACTTGACCGCGATGTGAGACTTGCAGCATGGATATCGGGCGTGAGTCGCGGTGGGAAAAGGACGCAATGACGGTGGAGATCGTTTTCGCCCTGGTGACTGCCGCCGTGCTGGCTGGGGTGATCTTCGCCGTCACCTGGACTCTCGTCCTGCTCCTTGACCTCTCCGGGGCGGCCGAGAGAGGTGTGTTGGCAGGGGGCACACTGCTCGCAACGGTGGCCGGAGTGTGGCGTCTGGTCCGAGTGCTGCTTCGGTTCGACAAGCAGCGCCGAATGGGCCACTGACTGCGGGCTTCTCCTTGTGGTCGGTAGCCTCCCGGCGTCGTATCGTTGAGCGGTTGCCGCCGGATGAGTTGTGGCAGTCGTTTCAGCGCGTGGCTCCGGGAGCAGCGTCGCGGCTGCAAGGCGGTGGCCGACGTCGCCACGGTGATCGGAAGGTGCTGGCGGCGATCGTGTTCGTGGCGACGTCAGGCTGCACGTGGCAGCAGCAGCTCGCAGCGTCGTTCGGGCCGTCAGGTGTGACAGCCCACCGCAGGTTCACAAGGAGCGTACCCCCGCTCCGGTCCCGCCGGGGCGGCTGCGAGGACGCAAGCCCGGAAAACTGCATGGCGACAAGGGCCACGACTACCGCCACCTGCGGCAATGAAGGTCCCAGCGCGGCGTCCGGCACCACATCGCACACAAGGGCGTCGAGAACTCACAGCGACTTGGGTTACACCGCCGGACCATTGAACGCACCATGGACTGACTTGCTGGCTGCCGCCGACTCCGCCGACGCTACGACCGCAAAGCCGAGCACTTTCCCGCCTTTACCGGCATCACCTGCACTCTCATCTGCTACCGCAGAATTACCAATGGGATGACACCTTAACCTGCACGAAGGAGCGAATGGGTAGCCTGGCAGGGCTGCCGAGGGCACAGTGGGGCTGAACGTTCGTATGCCACAAGTGCTCGCCGGACCGACCTGGAGCTGCGAGACATGAATGGTCACTCGAAGGTGCTGATGAGTCCAGCGAAAGTCGCCGACTTGGCGTCCTGCCTTGAGGGCCGGGGGGGGGCAGCCCGCGTAGCGATAGCGGGGTGCGTGGTCTCACCGTAGCCGGAAGAGTAAGGGCTGACGGGCTTGGCGGCTGCACGACAACCTACATAGACGCCCCCCTACAGTTTGGGCTGCTGAAATGGACAGAAGAACGGTTCCTTGGCGTAACACGACGCACGACTGGAAGAGCACCGTGGATGTCCACCACCTCACGCGTATCCGGCACGAGTGGGCCGCCTTTGCACCGAGCGGTACGAAGCACCTGATCCTCGAAGTCGTCGCTTATGCAGCCGACGAGGCGGAAGTACGGGGCGCAGGGCATTGCACCGTCACGTTCCACGTCAACGGATCTGTATCGGTCGCGGACGACGGGCGAGGCACCGACACACGCTTCGATCACCACGGACAAGCCGTAAAGAAGCCGGTCATGGCGACAAAAGACCTTCGATTCTTCGACCACCCCAACGCGCAACTGCTTCCCGACGGCCATCCGCGCCGCGGTGCGTCCGTTGTTGCTGCGCTCAGCGAATGGCTCATACACACCAACCGTCGCGCAGGAGGAGCCTGGACTCAACGCTACGAGTTGGGCATCCCCTCGACTGGCCTGACCCGGATCGTCGACGACGGCACGACCGGCACCATTGTCCATTTCCTCCCCACCGAGCCCGTGCGCACAGCAGCCGAACCAAACGCGGACGAGCTGAGACAACTCGTCACAGTGTGGCCGCACCTGACCGTCGAAGTCGACGATCGACAGGGCGGCTGACTCAGTACGAGACGACTGCAGACTCAGAGGGCTGAACAACGATCTGAGGTACATGATCACCTCTGGGGCGGCTGCGCGTCTGGCGGGCAGCGGCAGCGCGGCCGTCTGGACAGCGTCGCGGCTGACAGCGCGTGAGGCCACACCGGAGGGCGTCAGGGAACGTGCCAGCGCGGCAATTTCCTTCAGTGCACGACGGTGCTGGGGCAGCGCCAGCAGCAGACCTCGTCGTCGAGCTCTACGCCTCCACGGCTACGCCTAAAAACACCGGCGAGCGCCGAGACGCTTTGGACGCCTTCACCCGCGCATACCTGAAGCGCGCCCTCATCGAAGGACACTGCGTGAGCGCTGCAAAGTGAGCGGTGGGGTGCACTACGCGACGGGTGACCGCATCGCCGCGGCTCGAGACGATGTAGTCGCCTGCACCGTCCAAGCTGCTCACCTGACCTCGCCGCTCGCGCTGCCAATCCAGCGATAGGTTTGGTGAATTGCGCAACACGGCGGCTCAGGCATCGGTATGGCATCCATGGCTGGCACGGTAGGAGACTAGTCAGGGCAGAAGGTGGACGACCAGCCGCCTGTTTGTCTGCACATGCCCGGTGGCTTGCCTTCCGGCACCCATCACCTGGCCGGGGCCGTCCCGTCGACTTTCTGTAGCTTGCAGTTCGCCGCCACTGCGACCAAGCTGCGGTCCCAGATACCTCGGCGACGCCCTTGGACGGACTCTCGCAGTGCAGGCTGGCCTTCTCCCTGGCCTACCGGACCTACTCGGCACGGGTCGCAGGGCAGCAGGTTGCGATTGTCAGCCTTCAACTTCGGGGCGCAGAGGAGGAAGAGTTCCATGTCCAAGCGGACATCGGGTCTTCACGGGAAAGGTGAAGCGCATGAGTGATGACCCGGCTCCCGGTGAGCCGGTACGGCATCTGTCGGCTGTGGAAGAGGAGGACCAGGCCCGCCGCGTTGCTGCGGCTTGGCAGCGCGTCGAGGCCTGGCTGCGCGAGCATGCTCCCGCCTCCTACGCCACGCTCCAGTCGGGGGCCTCCGAGGAGGCTCTTGCGGTGCTGGAAAGCGATCTAGGCGCGCGCGTCCCAAAGCAGTTGAGGACGCTGTGGCATCTTCGCGCGGGGGCAGCAGCCGGAGAAGGTTCTGCCTTCATGCTGGGCAACTGGGCCCTGATGAGGCTGTCGCGAGTGTCCAAGACGCACCGGCTGCACATAGAGCTGCAGCAGGACCGGGAAGAAGACGAAGACTATGAACCGGAAGAGGACGTGTTCTGGCAGCCGGGCTGGATGCCCTTCTCCTCCTTCGCTGTGGACGATGAGACCTACGGTCTGTACCTCGACGGTGACACAGGCGAGGTGCGCAAGTGGGAAGAGTCGAACGAGGAGCATGATTCGGTAGCCGACTCCTTGGCCGCCTACCTCGAAAAGATGGCAGACGGCCTCGAGCATCCTGCTCCGCCGCCAGCCGGCGCAGGGCTGCTGCGCGGGGCGGCACTGCATTGGGGAATGCCCATTCTCGACGCGGACGCTGCGGTGTGGGAGGCGCTGAGCGGTTGAAAGCATGTGGGGCGGCCCGTCACGGCCGCCCCACATGCAGGGGCTGTCAGATCTTGCGCCAAGAGCAGGGCTTGCCTGCATCGCAGTGCTCGAAGCCCGGCATGCTCAGGAAAAACGTGTCGTTGTCGAGCATCCGCCACCTGGGCGCGGGGAACTTCTTGAACGCCGCTTGGTTCTCGGCGGAGGGGATGGCGGCCCGGCCGCAGCTCTCCTTCCAGCTTGGCCCGTTCTTTGCTTTGCGGGTGTCGGCCAGCAGACCGAAGTCGTCGCCGGTGCCCATCTTGTCGGCGAACAGCTGGGCACACTCATCACCGTTGCTGACCTGGTTCGGGCTGCCGGGGAAGCCGCCCGACTCATGAGTGGAGGCCATCGCGAACTCGTCGCAGTCCACCTCTCCGATTCCGGTCGTGGGCTTGATGTAAGTGCCGCACACCTTCTGGCGGCTGTCATCACGTGACCACGGCTCGCCCTGAGAGTTCCGGACCGGGGTGTCCTTGCCCAGGTAGTGCATGGGCTCGTCGCCGCTTCCGGGACGCCCCGGCATGTTCTGCTGCATCAGCCAGTAGTAGGCGCCCGCCGCGGGGACCTTGTTGGTGTCGACCGTGTACGTAGGGTCAAAGCCCTGCAATACGCAGCCGGGAGTCATGCGGTTTTTCAGGTCATCGCAGCGCGGTGCCAGCTCGCGGCTGTTCTTGTCGCCGCTGGAGCCGTAGTCGCCGGTCACGGTCATCGCGTTACCGACGTCGACGGTCGCATCGACCTTCCATTCCAGATCGATGGTCTCCTTGCCGGAACCGGTCCACGTGGTGCTGATGTCCGCGATCTGGGCGGCGTTAATACCCGACTCACCAGGCGACCAGTGACCGTCATCGGTGCCGCCGGAGTAGCTGGACCACTTCGGCGCCGTCGTGGTGCACGAGCTGCACTTCACGGTGGGCTTCCAGTACAGGTTCACCCCGTTGAGCGCCGAGTCGATGTGCAGCGGCGTGGCGATCAGCTGCTGCCGGAAGGTGGCCTTGCTGCCTCCGCCGGATGCCTTGTTCGGGTATGCCTTGATGCGCTGCTCGATGAAAAAGTCCGCAACACCGAGCGGCGGGTCGTCCGGATCGGAGGAGAGGAAGACGATGTTCGCGTTGCCGGCGCCCCGCAGGCAGGCCTCGGTGCGGGTCATGTGGTCCTCGCCGAGAGGTTTGTCCATGCACCACGGCACAAGGTCGCCGCTGGCTGAGGCCCGGGGGGACTTGAGCGCCTTCCGGTCCTGTTTGGACGCAGGGGTGAAGCTCATGCACACCTTGTTGCCCTGCGCATCGACTTTGGAACATGTCTGCTCTTTTGTCTGCCGTGCGCCGAGCACCGTGCCAGGATCGGTACGGACGGTCTGCCGCGGCTCCTGCTTGGTGGAGTCGATGGAAGAGGACGTCTGCGGCTCGGGGAAGGTCACATACGGGTCGATACGGAAGCGTTCCCACTTCGACCATTCCGTCTCATAGAGACCACCGTCATAGGCAGAGGTGCGGAACGCGTAGTTCACGCCCGGCTTCAGGTAGCCGTACTCCACCTCGACCTTGGCGGTCGTGCCGGAGGGGACCATCTCGGAGACCCGTACGCCGTCCTTGTTCCCGTCGTTGATACTTACATCGTCGGTGGGCTTGCCGTTGCTGTCGGTTTCCGACACTTGGAACGTCAGGTTCGCGTCGTCGCCGTCGGGATCGGTGACGGTGTTTTCCAGGACGACCTGGGGGGTGACGACGCTCCACACCCCGTCCTTGTGCTGGGACTGCGGGCCGGCCTTGAGATCATCACCGGACTCGGGCCGGTGTCCTGCCCTGGCGCCTGACTCGGGTCCTTGCGCGGCCAGTTCAACCGGGCTGCTGCTCAGGCGCCGGGCAGCAGAAGGGCTGAGAGCCTGGTCGCTCACGCCCGCTGCTTGTGCGGCGCCAGAAGCGACGAGCAACGTCGCGCAGGCGGCTACGAAACCGCGCCGTAGGCGGAGTCGGGTTATTCGGTGCACGCGGTGGGTGCTCCCTTCACACCACGCCTCCCGGCGTCGACATATGTGCCGCCGCAGGGAGGCGGACGGATGGACGATGTCGCGCCGTCGGCATTCCTATGCCGCATTTAGGTTGCCGGTCAGTAGGACATGAGAGGACAGAGGGCACTTACCGCCCTTGCCGGTCGTGACCCTGCTCACGGTTGCACTGAGTGATGTAACGATCACATTGCAGTCACGTCTGATGAGGAAGTCCGTGTTCGGGTCGCCGCCCGCCTGGCCCGCAGCCGCTACCTCTTCGTGGTGCTGATCGAGGCATGGGTCCTGCGCTCGCGCATCGGCGCCCCAGCCACGATGGCCGGTCAGCTCACCCACCTGCTGACCGTGATGCCGCTGCCCTTGGTCTGTCTCGGCAGCATCCCCCAAGGCGCCGCGCGGAGGGAGTGGCCGCTGGAGGCCTTCTACCTCTACGACGACCAGCACCTCGTCATCGAGACCCCGACCGCCAGCAGCAGTGTCCGCAAGCGGCGCGAGATCGAGCAACGACCTGCGCGCGGATGTGCTGTGCGTCCTCGGTGTGCTGAAGGTCGCCACGGCCGACCAGATCCAGCGGGTGTCCTCTCCGCACCTGACCTACCGGCACACGACCAAGCCGACCCGGGCGAAGCAGAAGGAAGCCCGCACATCCTCCCACCGGGCTGCGGCGAACGACCTGCAGCGCCACGGCTTGGCCGTTGACGGTGGCCGCGCACGCGGCGGTGAGGAGACCAGGCTCCCCACCAAGGACGGCCTGGCCGCCGCCGCGATCGAGCTGGAGGAAATGGGCGGCATGCCCAAGAGCGCGGATCGGTCCGGTTTTCGCTCCGGGTGTGTGCTGGGCCGGGGCGTGCTGGCGTGGTCATTCTGTCAATCTCGTTTTGAAGTCGGGCAGCTTCGGCGCGTTTGATCTGTTCACGGCCGCCGAGGACCGCCTCCGCGGCCCGGCCCGGCCCGGTTTCCCTCGTGACTTCGCCACCGTCACCGTCACGTCACGGCACCGCCACACCGCGAACGACCGCCCCGCCCCGCCCGTACTGGCCCGCCGCCCGTACTGGTCCGCCGCCCGTAC
>NZ_JASKYT010000313.1:0-9341 GCF_041028275.1 Streptomyces sp. PU-14G | reverse complement strand
GCCCTAGCCGAGCGGCAGCCGTACGGTGAAAACCGTGCGGCCCGCCGCGCTGTGTGCGCTCACCCGCCCCCCGTGCGCGGAGCCCACGGCCCGGACGATGGCCGGTCCGAGACCGGTGCTCCCCTGGGCGCGTGAGCGCGAGGCGTCAGCCACCACGGGCAGCGCCTCGGCGGGGATGCCGGGACCGTTGTCCTCGACCCGTATGTCGGCCATGCCAGCGGCGCCGCCACCGCCGGGCGGCGAGGCGCCCGCCGCCTCGCCGCCCGCCGCCTCGGGAACCTGGCGCAGGCAGGCTGTGACGACGGTGCCCCCGGGGGTGTGGGCGCGTGCGTTGGACAGGAGGTTGGCCAGCACCTGCCGCAGACGCGCCGCGTCGCCGGGCACGACGACCGGTACGTCCGGCAGGTCGAGCTGCCACCTGTGGTCAGGACCCGCGGCACGCGCGTCGCTCACCGCGTCCACCACCAGCGCCGAGAGGTCCACCACGGCCCTGCGCAGCGGCCGGCCGGCGTCCAGCCGCGCCAACAGCAGCAGGTCCTCGACCAGGTCGGTCATCCGCTCCGACTCCGCCTCGACGCGCGCCAGCGCGTACCGGGTCTGCGGGCCCACCTCCTCCCGGCCGCGCCGGGTCAGCTCCGCATAGCCCCTGATCGACGCCAGCGGCGTGCGCAACTCGTGGCTGGCGTCGGCGACGAAGCGCCGCACCCGTGTCTCGCTCTCGTGCCGGGCCGCCAGCGCCGCGCCGACGTGCCCCAGCATCCTGTTGAGGGCCGCCGCCACCTGTCCGACCTCCGAACGGGGATCGGTGTCGCGCAGCGGGACGCGTTCTCGCAGCCGTACCTCGCCCTCGTGCAGCGGCAGCCGGGAGACCCGGGCGGCGGTCTGCGCGACCCGGGCCAGGGGCCGCAACGCCAGCCGCACGCTGGCGGTACCGACGAGCGCCGCGGCGATCAGCCCCGCGCAGGCGACGCAGACCTCCGTGACGAGAAGTGTGCTGACGGTGTCCTGTACTCCCGAGGCGGGCAGTCCGACGAGCAGCGTGCCGCCGTCCACCGGCACCGACCGCACCCGGTAGGTTCCTTCCCCTGGCAGCTCGGCGGTGTGCGGCTCACCGTCGCGAGGGGCGTGTGCGAGCGCCGACCGCTGCTCCTCGGACAGGGGCGACACCGCCACCCCGTGGCCCGTCGGCGCGCTGTTGTCCTGGACGCTGATGCCCGCCCGGAGCACCTTCGTGCCGCCGGAGCCCTGGCCGGTGCCGCCCGACCCCGGCGGGGCCACGGCGCCGACCGTCCCCAGCGGCTGGCCCCCCATGGTCAAGAAGCGCAGCCGGTCCCCGTCGGGCGGTGCGCCGTGGCCCGGCGGGCCCGGGCCCGCGGCCCGCAACGCGACCTCGGCGAGCTGGTCGTCGAGCTGCCGGTAGAGGTGCGCGTGCAGGGAGATGGTGGTCACCGTGCCGATGACCGCCGCCACCACGGCGATCAGCGCGAGGACGCACAGCACCAGGCGGGTCCGCAGCAGGCGCGGTGGGCGCGGGCGGCCGAGGAGGCCGGGCAGGGAGCGGAGGGAGGGCATCGCGAGGGTCCTCACCGGCCGTCGGGCGCGCCGGGTTTGAGGACGTAGCCGGCGCCCCGCCGGGTGTGGATCATCGGTTGCCGCCCCGCGTCGATCTTCCTGCGCAGGTAGGAGATGTAGAGCTCGACGATGTTCGCCTGCCCGCCGAAGTCGTAGGACCACACGCGGTCGAGTATCTGCGTCTTGCTGAGGACCCTGCGCTCGTTGCGCATCAGGAACCGCAACAGCTCGAACTCCGTGGCGGTCAGCCGGATCTCCTCGTCCGCCCGCCAGACCTCGTGGCTCTCCTCGTCGAGCACCAGGTCGCCCACCGTCAGCAGCGACACGTCGCGCACCTGCTGCGCGCCCGCCCGGCGCAGCAGGCCGCGCAGCCGGGCGACGACCTCCTCCAGGCTGAACGGCTTGGTCACGTAGTCGTCCCCGCCCGCCGTCAGCCCGGCGATACGGTCCTCCACCGCGTCCCGCGCCGTGAGGAAGAGCACCGGCACTCCCGGGGACTCGGCCCGCAGCCTGTGCAGCACCGTCAGCCCGTCGGTGTCCGGCAGCATCACATCGAGCACGACCGCGTCCGCGCGCCACTCCCGTACGGCGCGCACAGCCCCGGCCCCGTCCCCCACGGAGCGCGCTTCCCACCCCTCGTACCGCAGGGCCATGGACAGCAGCTCGGCCAGCGGCGGCTCGTCGTCCACCACGAGCACCCGTACGGGCCGCCCGTCCCGCGTGAGCGCCGTTCCCGCCGCGGCCGTAGCGGCCCCGGCGGTGGGAACAGCGTCGGGTCGCGGAGGGTCGGGTCGCGGAGGGACGACGCCGGCACGTCCGGGGCCGCCGGCGGACACCTCGGCGGACACAGAAGACTCACCCATGCCGCCAGCCTCAACCCCGCCCCTGAGAGTTTCCTGTGCGGCGCCTGTGAGCCGGCTGAGAATGCGCCGGGCGAGGGGGCCGGCGACCCGGCGGGGAGCGGTCCGCCGTCCTCAGCGGGTGTCGCCGGGCCGCCAGCACAGCGTCATGTCGGGTAGTCCCTCCATGGTGCCGCTGCCGTCTCCCTCGGCGAGGACAGTGAACCCGTGCCGTGCGTAGAAGGCGCGGGCGCCGGTGTTGCGCGCGAAGACGTGCAGGGTCACGCCCGTGGGGCTGTGCCGCTTGACCGTCTCGAGGAGTCGTGTGCCGACCCCCTGGCGCAGGACGTCGGGGCGCAGATACAGCTGGTCGAGCACCTCACCCTGGAGGGCGGCATAGCCGACGATCCGGGTCCCACGCGTCGCCACCCAGGTGCGGCAGTCGTGCAGGACCACGTCCCGGACCCAGCCGGTGACCTCGTCGGCGGTGTGGGACTGCGGGGGCAGGTAGGGCATGGTCGCCGCCCGTGAACTCAGGTGTACGCGGGCGATCGGTGCCGCGTCGTCGGGTACCGCGCGCCGGATGCTGGTCTGGTTGTCGACGTCCACCGCAGGAAGGTACAGACCCGGCCGCCTGCCGAGCGAGCCCTTTACGGCTCCGGACCGGCCGGTCGTCCTGCCCGGCGGGCCGTGGCTCGGCCCGCCGGAGGCGGCGGGAGCAGGTGCGGGCGCACTCGGGGTGCTGGAGGTGGCGAGAGCGGGCGCGTACCCGCTGCGTACCCTGGCGGAAGTCCGCCATCCGTCCGAGGAGTCACCGTATGACCGCCACCGCGTCCGCAGTCTTGTCCCGTACCGCTGTCGTCACCGGCGCGAGCAGTGGTATCGGAGCCGCCACCGCGCGCGGGCTGGCGGCGGCCGGCTACCGGGTGGTCCTCACCGCGCGCCGTGCCGACCGGATCGAGGCCCTCGCCGCTGAGCTCAACGAGGCAGGTCACCGGGCGGAGGCGTATCCCCTGGACGTGACGGACCGCGCCGCTGTCGACGCGTTCGCCCGGGCTCTGCCCGCGGTCGACGTGCTGGTGAACAACGCGGGCGGGGCGCTCGGTGCCGATCCGGTCGCCTCGGGCGACCCGGAGGAGTGGCGGCAGATGTACGAGACGAACGTCCTCGGCACCCTGAACCTCACCCAGGCGCTGCTGCCCGCGCTCACCGACAGCGGTGACGGCACCGTCGTGGTGCTGTCCTCCACCGCGGGCCACGCCACCTACGAGGGCGGCGCCGGGTACGTCGCGGCCAAGCACGCCCAGCACGTGCTCGCCGAGACGCTGCGGCTGGAGATCGTCGGAAGCCCCGTGCGGGTGATCGAGGTCGCGCCCGGGTTGGTCAAGACGGACGAGTTCGCGCTGACCCGGTTCCACGGGGACGCCGAGAAGGCCGCGGGGGTCTACGCGGGGGTGGCCGAGCCGCTGACGGCCGAGGACGTCGCGGAGACGATCACCTGGGCCGTGACCCGCCCGAGCCACGTCAACATCGACCTGCTGGTCGTCCGTCCGCGTGCGCAGGCGTCCAACTCGAAGCTGCACCGGGAGCGGTGACGGGCCGCCGTCCGGGGACCCGCGCTCGTACTCAACGGGCCCCGTCCTCGGGCAGCTTCTCCAGCATCGTGCGGGCGCAGTCGAGGACGAGGGCGCACACCTCGCCGGGGTCGGCGCCTGCCAGCGCCCCCTTGCCGACCACCGAGCGTGTCAGGCCGATGCCCAGCAGCCAGGCCAGGACGAGGTCGGCGCGGAGCGCGGCGTCCTCGGCGTCGGTGAGTGTGGCGAGGGCGTCCACGTACTCCTCGCTCAGCAGCGCCCCGGTCCGGGTGGCGGTCCCGCCGACGGCCGAGCGCAGGAAGATCTCCAGCGCCCGATGGCGCTGCCCCTGCTCTTCGGTGCCCGCGGCGAGCAGGCCGCGCAGCGCGGTCTCCAGTACGTTCTCGGGTGGTGTCTCGCGCAGGTGCCGCAGGCTCTCGCCGGCCACCACCTCCTCGAACAGGGACTGTTTCGAGCCGAAGTAGCGGAAGAGCAGCGCCTGGTTGACTCCGGCGCGGGCGGCGATCTCGCGGACGGTGGTGCGTTCGTAGCCGCGCTCCGCGAACAGCGCCGCCGCCGCCTGGACCAGCGCCTGCCGTGTCGCTGCGGCATCTCTCTTGCGTGCGGTCCGGTAGGCGGTCATGCCCCTCCCCCGTCGAATCCCCCGTCGAAGCAGCCACTCGGAGCAGCCAGCGTAGCGGCCAACTACCCAACGGCACCCGGATGAGGCACCGTTGACCGCCGCGACCGCACCCGCCTACTTTTGTAAGCAGACGCTTACAACCGGTAGGAGGTCGTGTGACCAGCACCGGCACCGAACCCGTGGCCTACCCCTTCAACGAAGCGACGTCCCTCCACCTCTCCGACCGCTACGCCCTGATCCGCGACCAGGACGGGCTGCCGCGCGTGCGCCTCCCCTACGGCGAGGACGCCTGGCTCGTCACGCGCTACGCCGACGCCCGGCTCGTCCTGGGCGACAGCCGCTTCAGCCGCGCCGAGTCCGTACACCACGACGAGCCCCGCCAGTCGGAAGGGCGGCTGACGGGCGGGCTGTTGAGCATGGACCCGCCCGAACACGCCAGGCTGCGCACCCTGGTGGCCAAGGCCTTTACCGTGCGACGGGTGGAGAAGCTGCGCCCCGACATCCGCGCACTGGCCGAGGGCCTGCTGCGGGACATGACCGAGGCGGGGCCGCCCGCCGACCTGGTGGACGACTTCGCGCTGCCGCTGCCCGTCGGCGTGATCTGCCGGCTGCTGGGGGTTCCGGAGGCGGACAGGCCGCGCTTTCGGGTGTGGAGCGACAACGCGCTGTCGACCAGTTCACTGACGGCCGAGCAGTTCGAAGCCAGCAGGAACGAACTGCGCGCCTACATGGCGGGGTTGATCGAGCAGCACCGCGCGCATCCGGCCGACGACCTGATGACGGCGCTGATCGAGGCGCGGGACGATCGCGACAGGCTCTCCGAGCTGGAGCTGGTCGATCTGTGCGTGGGCATCCTCGTCGCCGGGCACGAGACGACGGCGAGCCAGATCCCCAACTTCCTGTGCGTCCTGCTCGACCACCCCGAGCAGTTCGCGCGCCTGCGCGAGGACCCGTCGCTGGTCGCCGGCGCGGTGGAGGAGCTGCTGCGCTTCGTGCCGCTCGGCGTCGGCGCGGGGCAGCCGCGCTACGCGACCGAGGACATCGACATCTCGGGGACACGCGTGCGCGCCGGCGACCCCGTGCTCGTGGCCATCGGGGCGGCCAACCGCGACGCGCTGCGCTTCGACGAGTCGGGCAAGCTCGACATCACCCGTACGAACAACTCGCATCTGGGTTTCGGACACGGCGTGCACCACTGTCTGGGCGCACCGCTGGCCCGGGTCGAGCTCCAGGAGGCGCTGCGCGCGCTGCTGCGGATCCTGCCGGGCGTGCACCTGGCCGGGGACGTCGACTGGAAGACCGCGATGCTCGTCAGGGGCCCGCGCTCCATGCCGGTGGGGTGGTGAACGATGACGTGGCGTGTCGAGATCGACCGGGACGTGTGCATCGGATCGGGGATGTGCGCCGGCATGGCTCCGGCCGTGTTCGCGCTGGAGAACGAACGCTCGCGTGCGGTCGCTGAGGAGATCGACCCGCAGGAGGCCGCCCTCGACGCGGCGGACTCGTGCCCCGCGCTGGCCATCACGCTGCTGGACGAGGACGGCGAGGTCGTCGGGCCCCGCCCGTGAGCCGGGGCGCCCTTCCAGGCACGGTACGGGGACCGGTCCCGGCCGGTCCCCGTACCGGTCTCAGGGCGCCACCTCGGCCTCCCGCGGCCGGGGGATGAGGAACGAGGCGGCATAGGCTGCCGCCACCACGACGCCTCCCAGGAGCAGGGCGGCCACGTAGCCGCCCGCCGAGGAGCTCCCCTGCGGGCTGCCGGACACCTGGACGGCGGACAGCAGCGCGAAGCTGAGCCCGGCCCCCAGGCCGAAGGCGGCCGAGATGAGCCCGGGCAGGAACCCGGGGTGGTCCTTGGGCGCCAGCACCACACCCAGCAGGTTGAGGACGATGTTGGCGATGCCCGCGTAGGTGACCCCGAGCAGGACGGTGCAGCCGACCATGACGGGGAGCGAGTGGACGCCGACCAGCGCCATGACCACGACCACGACGGCGCTGCCCAGCAGTCCCCAGCGCAGCAGGCGGCGGTAGCCGACCAGGGGGGCGAGCCGTCCGGTGAAGGGGCCCACGAGCCAGCCGACGAGGGCGAAGGGGGTGAGGAAGACCAGCGAGGCGAGGCCTGCCCCCATGCCGAACCCGGCGTCCTCGTTCTGCACGAACGACATCAGCACGCCGTTGACGGCGGCGAAGACGCCGGTGAGCGTGAGGAGGGTGGTCAGCAGGGGCGCCCAGGTGGCGCGCTGCCGCAGGTCGCTGATGCGCACCAGGGGATGCCCGCTGCCCTTCTCCACCCTCCAGAACACCGCGAAGGCGAGCACGGCCACCGCGAGCAGGCCCGCGGCCAGTGGCCAGTTGGCCTCGCCCAGCTTCTTGGCCTGGTCGACGGCGAGCAGCAGCGCCGCGACACTGATCACGAGGGGCGGCACGCCGGGCCAGTCCATCGGGGTCCCGGCCGAGGGGCGGGACTCGGGGCAGCCGAGCGCGACGGCCACCGCGGCGACGACCGCGACGAGTGCGATCACCCAGAAGATGCTGCGGAAGCCGTGGTGGGCCGCCAGCCAGCCGCCGGCCAGCGCGTCGACGCCCGCGATGCCGCCGTTGACGGCGGTGACGAGGCCCATGAGGGTGCCGAAGCGCTTCGGGTCGGCGATCTCGGAGCGCAACGTCAGCAGGGAGATCTGCACGACCGGGCCGGAGACGCCCTGCAGGACGCGCGCGATGTCGAGCACGGCGATGTTCGGCGCCACAGCGGCCATGACCGTGCCGGCGGCCATGACGACGAGCATCCACAACAGCACGCGCCGGCGCCCCACGATGTCGCTGTAGCGGGGCAGGAAGAGGGAGAACATCGCGCAGGCGGTGAAGAACGCCGTCTGCGAGAGGCCGGTGGCCGCCTCGTCGGTGTGCAGTTCGCGGGCCATGGTGACCAGGGCCGGGCTGAGCATGCTGGCGTTGAGCTGGAAGGCCACGCAGGCGGCGAGCAGCGCCGTCATCAGCGCCGCCGTGCCGGCCGTCTTCGTTGTCGGCCGGACGTTCAGGTCAGGTGCCATCGCCGTGCCTCACTTCCGTATCTGGCACAGGCGGTCGACGAGCAGTTCGGGGAACGTGCCGTCCGTCTCCAAGACCACCGCGGCGTTGGCGCCGGGCTGTGCGGGGTAGCCGCGGTGGATGCCGCGGGTGTCGGCGACGAGCGCGCCGCGGGCGGCGCCGTCGGCAGTGTCCACGGTGACCGGCAGCCGGGGCGCGGCCTTGGGTACGACCTCGCCGACGGCGATCCCCGCGGCCAGCGGGTCGTGGCAGGCCGAGCCGCGGAAGGGCAGCGCCGTCTCCTCGTGGAAGGTGAAGTAGAAGTCGAGGATCTCGCCTGCGAGCCGGCTGACGGGGGTGTCGCAGGCGAGCAGCCGTTGCCGGTGCGCCTCGGTGAGGTTCTCGCGCATGGTGACGTCGAGCGGCACGAGGGTGAGGTCCTGCCAGCCCGCGGCCAGCACCGCGGCGGCGGCTTCCGGGTCGTGGCCGATGTTGGCTTCGGCGAGCGGGCTGATGTTGCCGGGGTGGTGGACCGCGCCGCCCATGATCGTGAGGCGGCCCACCCACTCGGGCAGCCGGGGCTCCGCGCGAAGCGCCAGGGCGAGGTTGGTCAGCGGCGCCGTGGCGAGGATGTCGATCCCGTCCTCGGACTCGCGGGCGGTCCGCAGGAGGAGTTCGACGGCGGTGTGCGGGTCCGGGTCAGCGGTGGGTTCGGGCAGCGGGATGCCTCCGAGCCCGCCGTCGCCGTGGACGAAACCGGCCTCGGGGTGGGTGTCGCCGCGCAGGGTGGTGGCGGCTCCGGCGGCTACGGGCACGTCGGTGCGGCCGGCGGTCTCCAGCACCTGGAGGGTGTTGCGGGCGGCCCGCTCGGCGGTGGTGTTGCCGGCGACGGTGGTGACGGCGCGAAGGTCCACCCCCGGAGTCCGGCAGAGGTAGAGCAGGGCGACGGCGTCGTCGATGCCGGTGTCGCAGTCCACGAGCAGGGGGCGGGGTGCGGTGACGGGCATGGGTCACTTCCGGGGAGAGGGACACGAGCGGCAGGGCGGGCGCCTCGGGAGCCACCCGACCCGCCGGTCGAGATTGTCGGACAATCAATTGGCCGTGAGACTAGCCCTGACCTGAGGCCGAGACAAGGGTTCACGTGCGGGAAGCACGCACGGCCCGCCGGCGGGCAGGCGGCGGGAAAGCAGCCGGACCCCGCTTTGCACCGGTGGCTCGCGACGATGCGCCACGGCTCAGCGCCTCGCCCGCGCGCGACGTTCCACCCGCCCGCCCCGGCGCGACCAACGGGCAGCACCCCGCCGGGGCCCCCCCCCCCCCCCCCCCCCCCCCCCCCCCCCCCCCCCC
Organism: Streptomyces sp. PU-14G; assembly: GCF_041028275.1. Lineage (NCBI taxonomy): Bacteria > Bacillati > Actinomycetota > Actinomycetes > Kitasatosporales > Streptomycetaceae > Streptomyces > Streptomyces sp. PU-14G. Next base: position 339 of record NZ_JASKYT010000313.1, on the reverse strand, counting down.
CCCCCCCCCCCCCCCCCCCCCCCCCCCCCCCCCCCCCCCCCCCCCCCCCCCCCCCCCCCCCCACCGAGGGAAGAGGATCCGGTGAGGGGCGCTAGTCTTGGGGCGCACGCGTGGGCGGATCGACACCGCAGCAGGACGATCGCCGCGCATTGTCCGACAAATAAACTCGGGAGCCCCGATGCCTCGACAGGGAGACCGTCGGCACTCACCCCGCGTGAAGCTCTACCAGCGGATCGTGGCGGCCATCGACGACGGCACCTTCCCTCCGGGGGCGGGCGGCGGCTGGTTGACGACGCTCCCCGAGCCCTGGCGGCGGGTTATCACGCCGTCCTCCTGCAG
>NZ_JASKYT010000312.1:0-8592 GCF_041028275.1 Streptomyces sp. PU-14G | reverse complement strand
GGGCTGGTACGAGGGCGTGGCGTCCCTGTCGATCGGCGGCCTGCTGGTCTACGTCGCTTTCGTCCTCGGACGCGGGGCCAAGGACCAGCACATCGGCATGGCGGCCGACCCGGTGCTGCGCCGGGAGATTCTCGACTTCCTCGACGCGCAGCCGTCTTCTTGGACGTGGTCGACGCCGACCGCGAGGACCGCCGCAGGGCGCGGCGAGAGCGCGAGGTGATCGAACGCGCCGCGGAGGCGGAGGCCGCCGACGGCCGGACGGACTGAGCCGCCGGGCGCCGGCGCGCCTCCTGGCGGGTCAGTCCGGGGGCAGGACGCCCGAGCGGGCGAGCCGGCCGTACCAGGCCGCGCTGGACTTGGGGGTGCGTCGCTGCGAGGCGTAGTCGACGTGGACGATGCCGAAGCGCTTGTCGTAGCCCCATGCCCACTCGAAGTTGTCCAGCAGCGACCAGACGAAGTACCCGCGCACGTCGGCTCCTTCCTGGATCGCCCGGTGGACGGCCCGCAGGTGGCTGCGGACGTAGGCGATGCGGTCGGGGTCGTGGACGTGGCCGTCCGCGTCGGCGGTGTCGGGGTAGGCGGCCCCGTTCTCGGACACGTACAGGGGCGTGCCGGGCGCTTCGTAGCGGAAGCGCAGCAGCAGTTCGGTCAGGCCGCCGGGGTCGATGCTCCAGCCCATCGCCGTGCGTGCGCCGGGCAGTTGGTGGAAGGAGACGCGGTCCGCCGCCGGCCAGGGTGAGTGGGCGCTGGCGCCGTGGCCGTCCCGGCGTTCGGGTTCGGTGCCTTCCGGTGCGGCGGAGACCACGGTGGGGGTGTAGTAGTTGACGCAGACGCCGTCGAGGGGCTGGTGTGCCGTGTCGGTGTCGCCGTCGTGGACGAAGGACCAGTCGGTGAGCCCGGCGGTGTCGGCGAGCAGGTCCTCGTCGTACCTTCCGTGCAGCATGGGTCCGGTGAAGACGCGGGTGGCCAGCGCGTCGATCCGGCGGGCGGCGTCGCGGTCGGCGGCGCTGTCGGTACGGGCCCGCACCACGGCCGCGTTGAGGCTGACGCTCACCCGGGCGCGGTCCGGGAGGGCCGAGCGCAGTGCCTGGGTGGCCAGCCCGTGTCCCAGGTTGAGGTGGTGGGCGGCCCGTAGCGCGTCGATGGGGTCGGTGCGTCCCGGTGCGTGCACGCCGGAGCCGTAGCCCAGAAAGGCGCTGCACCAGGGTTCGTTGAGCGTGGTCCACATCTCGACGCGGTCGCCGAGTGCGTCGGCGACCAGGCGCGCGTAGTCCGCGAAGCGGTAGGCCGTGTCACGGGAGGGCCAGCCGCCGGCGTCCTCCAGTTCCTGGGGCAGGTCCCAGTGGTAGAGGGTCAGGACGGGGGTGATGCCGGCGCTCAGGAGTTCGTCGGTCAGGGACCGGTAGAAGTCGAGGCCGCGCTGCGAGGCGGGGCCGCGCCCGGTCGGCTGGACGCGGGGCCAGGAGACGGAGAAGCGGTAGGCGCCCAGGCCGAGTTCGGACATCAGCGCCACGTCGTCCCGGTAGCGGTGGTAGTGGTCGCAGGCCACGTCCCCCGTATGGCCGTCGGCCACTTTGCCGGGGGTGTGGGAGAAGGTGTCCCAGATGGAGGGGGTGCGTCCGCCCTCGCGTACCGCGCCTTCGACCTGGTACGCGGCGGTGGCGGCGCCCCACAGGAACCCGCTGGGGAAACTGAGGGATGCGGCGGGGTGTGCCGCGGTGTCGGGCGACAGAGTCATAGGAGCGCTCCCATCGTGCGGGGCACGGCTGTGCCCCGGGGGTGGTGTGGGGCACGAGCGGTGCCCCGGTCGATCGTCGGATGCGTAGCGGCGTGTGCGCGCATGTGTGGCAGGTGGCAGGTGGCAGGTGGCAGGTGGCATGGGGCACGGGGCATGTGGCCTGTGCGCGTGTGCCGTATGAGCGGGCGGTGGTGGCGGAGGGCGGCGGGCTCAGAGCCGGGACGGACACGCCCCCACTTCGGTGCCTGTCCCGGCTCCGGCCCGCGGGCCCGCCCGTAGGCCGGCTCAGCCCTTGACGGCCCCCTGCATGACGCCGCCCACGATCTGCTTGCCGAACAGGACGAAGACGACGAGCAGCGGCAGGGTGCCCAGCAGCGCGCCGGCCATGATGACGGACTCGTCGGGGATGTAGCCCTGGCCGAGTCCTGTCAGGGCGACCTGCACGGTCGGGTTGTCCTGGGTCAGCGCGATGATGGGCCAGAAGAACTCGTTCCAGGCCAGGACGAACGTCAGCATCCCGAGTACGGCCATGGCGGGCCTGGCCACCGGGAAGACCACGTGCCAGACGACGCGCAGACTGTGTGCGCCGTCCACGCGAGCGGCCTCGATCAGCTCCGTCGGCAGGGCGCTGACGAGGTACTGGCGCATGAAGAAGACGCCGAAGGCGTTGACCATCATCGGCAGGATGACCGCCTGCAGTTGGTTGGTCCACTCCAGCTCGGCGACCGCCATGAACAGCGGGACGACGCTGAGCTGGGGTGGCACCATCATCGTGCCGATCACCGTCAGCAGCAGGGCGTTCTTCGCCCGGAAGCGGAGCTTGGCGAAGGCGTACCCGGCCAGCGTGGCGAACACCACGGTGGTCAGGGCGATGGTGCCCGCCACGAAGACGGTGTTGAACAGCGCCTTGCCCATGTTGGCGTCGGACCATGCGGTGGTCAGGTTGGCGAACAGGTCGCCGCCGAACCAGAACGGCGGTGGCGTCTCAGCCAGTCGCTGGTTGTTCCGGGAGGCGGCGATCGCCGTCCAGACCAGCGGGAAGAGCGAGCCGACGGTGAACAGCAGCAGGACGGCGTAGGTGAACTTCCCGGCGTGCAGGTGCCGCCCGGCGCCCCTGGCGCGGCGCGGGGTGGTGGTGTGCGACATCTCCCGCCCCCCTTCAGTGGGTCTTGTTGAGTCGTCGGGAGATCAGCCAGTTGACCAGGCCGACCACGATGAGGAGGAGGAACATCGCCCAGGCGATGGCCGACGCGCGGCCGAGCTGGAAGTTGAACCATCCCTGTTCGTACAGGTACAGACCGAGCGTCTGGTACTGGTGGGAGCCGCCACCGGTCTGCGAGCCGCCGAACAGCAGCGGTTCACCGAACAGCTGGGTGGCGCCGATGGTGGAGACGACGACGGTGAACAGGATCGTCGGCCGCAGGCTCGGCACCGTCACGTGCAGGAACTGCTGCCACCTGGAGGCGCCGTCCAGCGCGGCGGACTCGTACAGGTCGTGCGGGACGGCCTGCATGGCGGCGAGGTAGATCAGCGCGTTGTAGCCCGTCCACCGCCAGATCACGATCGAGGAGACGGCCAGTTGCGAGGTCCAGGTGCCGTTCTCCCAGTCGATGTGGTCGATGCCGATCAGCCCCAGGCCCCAGTTGACCATCCCGTAGTCGCGGCCGAAGAGCATGGCGAACACCAGCGTGGCGGCGGCCACGGACGTGGCGTAGGGGGTGAGCATCGCGACGCGGAAGAAGGTGGAGCCGCGCAGTTTGTAGTTGAGCAGGTGGGCCAGGCCCAGGGCCATCAGCAGCTGCGGCACGGTGGACAGGACGCCGATGGTGAGGGTGTTGCGCAGCGCGTTCCAGAAGAAGTCGTCCTCCAGCAGCCGGGAGAAGTTGTGCAGCCCCACCCACTCCATGTGGGTGGGATCGTGCAGCGACACCCGGTGCAGTGAGGCCCAGCCCGTGTACAGCAGCGGAAAGAGGCCGAAGGCGGCGAAGAAGAGAAAGAAGGGCGCGATGAAGGCGTAGGGGCTGAACCGGGCGTCCCACCGGTGGCGCCGGCGGACGCGGGGCGCCGGCCCCTTGGCGCCGCCGGTTCCCTGGGCGGCTGCCGCGCGGTCGCGTCCGCCGTCCGCCTGTGCCGGTTCCTCGTCGGTGGGCCCGGGTGGCCCCGTGGTCCGCATCCCAGGGAGCGGATCAGTTCTCGACGACGTCATCGATCTTCTTCACCGCCGCGTTCCAGCCCTCCTCGGGCGACTTGCCCTGCTGCTCCACCTGGAGGATGCCGATGTCGGAGATGGTCGTCTTGATGACCCCGTCCTTGGGGCCGAGCGGAATGGTGGGAATGCCCTCGGCGGCCTCGGCGAAGATGTCGCCGATGGGCGCGTCACCGAAGTACGGGTGCTTGGCGTCCTTGACCTCGGGCAGCTCGTAGGCCGTCTTCGCACTGGGGAAACTGGCCTGCTTCTCGAACAGCTTCGCCTGCTGCTTGGGGGCGGTCAGCCACTGCGCCAGCTTCAGCGCCTCCTTCTCGTGCTTGCCGCCCTTGGGGACGGTCAGGAACGAGCCGCCCCAGTTCCCGGGCTTCGGCGCGGGTGCCACGTCCCACTTGTCGGCGGCCTTCTCGCCGGACTTCTCCTTGATGTAGCCGAGCATCCAGGGCGGGCAGACGACGCTGGCGAAGGCGCCGTTGGCGTAGGCCTGGTCCCACTCCTTGTCGAACTGCTTGAGCTTGCCGGTCATCTTGCCCTCGACCGCGCGCATGGCCAGATCCCACGACTCGCGCACGCCCTTGCTCTTCTTGTAGATCAGCTTGCCGTCGGCGTCGTAGTACTTGGTGGGGTAGCTGGAGACCGCGCCGTTGTACAGGCCCGCGGCGCCGTCGGTGAAGGCGGTGTCCTTCGGTGCCGCCTTCATGTACCGCTCGCCGGTCTCGACGTACTTCGACCAGTCGCCCTGCCACAGCTTGCCGACCTCGTCCCGCTCGGTGGGCAGGCCGGCCTTCTCGAACAGATCCTTGCGGTAGCAGATGCCCATCGGCCCGATGTCGGTACCGAGTCCGACGACCTGGCCCCCGGGCGCCTTGGCCTGGTTCCACTTCCAGTCCAGCCAGTCGGACTTGTCCACCCCTTCGGCCTTGGCCATGTCGACGAACTTGTCGGCGTGCAGTTTCGCGACCTCGCTGATGTTGTCGACCTCGACGGCCTGGATGTCGCTCAGTCCGCTGCCGGCCGACAGGTGGTTGAGCAGGGCGGGGTAGTAGTTCTCGTTCCGCTCGATCGCGTTTTCCTTGATGCGGATGTTGGGGTGGAGCTTCTCGTACTCGTCGTAGAGGCCGGCCTGCTTGTAGCCGAAGACGCCGAAGACCCCGACGGACAGGGTGGTCTTGCCGTCGGCGCTCGCGCTCGACCCGCCGCTGTCCTGGGCGCACCCGGCGAGCAGCCCGGCGCCCAGCACGGCGGTGAGGCCGTAGGCGAGGGGGCGGGTGTGCCGCGGCTGCCGCGCGGTGCGCCGCCGCCCGCCGGGCCCCTCCGCCCCAGCCTCGCTTCTCTTTCCCGTGGTGCTCGTCTTCCTGATCGTGGCCATGGCTGTGCCACCCCTCCCGAAGCTGCGGAAAGCGGGAGCGCGCCGGCACGCATCCGTGGGAGCGCTCCCATTCATGCGTTGCAGAATGGGCGAGGAGCGCCGTCACGTCAAGGGCTGTAACTGGGGGAGCGCTTCCACCAGCCCGTGTAGTTGAATGAGATCCACAGCCGCACCCGTACCGGCCGCGTTCCTGGGACCCGGCCGCGGAAGGAGGACCGTCCATGCCAGCAGCCCGCGGGGGAGACGCCCAGAAGACCGGGCCCACCCTGGAACAGGTCGCCGCCCGCGCCGGCGTCGGGCGGGGGACGGCCTCCCGGGTCATCAACGGCTCGCCCCGGGTCAGCGAACGCACCCGCGCCGCCGTTCAGGCCGCCGTGGCCGAACTCGGCTACGTCCCCAACCGCGCCGCCCGGGCCCTGGCCGCCGGCAGCATGGACGCCATCGCCCTCGTCGTCCCCGAGCAGGAGAACCGGCTCTTCGCCGAGCCCTACTTCTCCGAGATCCTGCGCGGCGTCAGCGCCGAACTCGCCGACACCGACAAACAGTTGCTGCTGACCCTCATCCGGGACGAGCGCAGCCGCGACCGCTTCACCCAGTACGCCGCGGCGCACCGCGTCGACGGCGTGCTCCTCGTGTCCGTGCACGCCGACGACCCGCTGCCCGACCTGCTGCGGGACGTCGGCATGCCCGCGGTGCTCAGCGGCCGGCGCTCGTCGGCCGAAGTCGTGCCCAACGTCGACTCCGACAACTTCCTCGGCGCCCAGCTCGCCGTCGAGCACCTCATCGGCCGCGGACGCCGCAAGGTCGCCACCGTCACGGGGCCCCTGGACATGTACGCAGCGCGCTGCCGGCTGGCCGGATACCACGAAGCGCTCGCAGCCGCCGGCCGGCACGGCCACGGGCAGGGCTCGCGGCAGGCCGCCGGACCGGCGCACCCGCCGGCGGCGGAACCGGGCGGGCGCCTGGTCGTGGAAGCCGACTTCACCGAGGAGGGCGGCCACCGCGCCATGCGGGAGATCCTGGAGCGGGACCCGGACGTGGACGCGGTCTTCTGCGCCTCGGACGTCATGGCAGCGGGCGCCCGGCTGGCCCTGCGCGAGGCCGGGCGGGACGTGCCGCGCGACGTGGCGCTCGTCGGCTTCGACGACTCCGCCGTCGCCCGGCACATGGACCCGCCGCTGACGACCGTCAAACAGCCCATCGAGGAGATGGGGCGCGCCATGGTCCGGATGCTGCTGGGGCTGATGGGCACCGGAGCCGACGTCGGCGGCGACCGCGCTCCGACCGGCGAACGGCCCCAACTCGTGCTCCCCACGGAGCTGATCCGCCGCGGCTCCTCGTAAGCGGAGCGGGCCTGCCCCAGAGGGCCGCGGCTGCTCTTGAGGCGCCGTGCGTCGCCCTGGAAGGAAGGGCTGGGCCGGGACCGGGAGGGCCGGAGCGCAGGGGCGACGAGCGGCAGGCTACTTTCGTGCGGGAAAGACCCCCGCGCGACCGCACGGGGCGGCCGATGACCGTACGGGCACATGACGGCCGTACGAGGTGCCCGCCGAAGGCGGCGCGGCGCGGAAGGGCGGCGCGCGGGCCAACCGGACGGATCGGAGACGCGTGAGCGGGACAGCCCCCGACGGGCACGAGAGCGGTCGGACACAGGGCCACCCGCGCCGCTGGGCGATCCTGGTGGCCATCTGCGCCGCGCTGCTCGTGATCGTCGTCGACAACACGGTGCTCAACGTGGCGCTGCCCTCCATCGCCGCCAGATTCGAGGCGTCCACGGCCGGGCAGCAGGCGGTGCTCGACGCCTACACCGTCGTCTTCTCGGGGCTGCTGATCACGGCCGGGGCCCTCTCGGACCGGTGGGGCAGACGGCGCGCGATGGTCGCGGGACTGGTCGTCCTCGGCCTCTCCTCGGCGGCTGCCGCCCTGGCCTGGTCCGTGTGGTGGCTGGTGGCGATGCGGGCGCTGATGGGTGTCGGCGCCGCCCTCGTGATGCCCGCGACGCTGGCGCTCCTGGTCCACGTCTTCCCCGCGCACGAGCGTCCTCGGGCCTTCGCGGTGTGGGGCGTCGTCGCCTCGGTGGCGATGGCCGTCGGACCGGTGCTGGGCGGCGCGTTGGTCGCGGCGTGGAGCTGGATCGGCGCTTTCCTGGTCAACGTGCCGGTGGCCTGCGGTGCCGTCGTGGCGATCCTGCGCCTGGTGCCCGAGTCCCGCGACAACGGCGCCCGCCCCGTGGACTTCCGCAGCGCCGCGTGGATCACCGTCGGGATGGTCGCGCTGACCACCGCGGTGATCCTGGCCGGGGACGGCGGACTGTCGCAGCCCGCAGTCCTGGTGGCCGCGCCGCTGGCGCTGCTGGCGGGGGCCGCCTTCCTGCGGCGTCAGCGAAGGACACAAGCCCCCATGGTGGACCTGTCGCTCTACCGCGACCGCCAGTTCGCGGGCGGCAGCGCGGCGGTGACCATCATCTCGATGGGCACCGGCAGCACCCTGTTCATCCTGGCCCAGTACCTGCAACTGGTGCGCGGCATGGACCCCCTCCAGGCGGGCCTGGCCTCAGCGCCGATGGCCGCCGGTGTCGTACTGGGTTCGTACGCGGGAGGCCGGGCGCCGGCGCGTATCGGACACCGGCTGTGCGTCATCGCCGGTTTCACCGCCACAGCCGTGGGCTTCCTCTTCCTGGCCGCGCTCACCCCGCACGGCAGCTACCTCCTCGCCGCCGTCGGCCTGTTCCTGGTGGGCGGCGGCAACGGCTTCGCCGGCCCCGCCGTCACCACCACCGTCCTGGGGGCCGTACCCAAGGACCGGGCGGGGCTGGGCTCGGCGCTCAACGACACGCACCAGCAGTTCGGTGTCGCGCTGGGCGTCGCCCTCCTCGGCGGCCTCGTGGCCGCCGTCTACCGGGCACGGCTGCCCGGCAGCGTTCCAGGCGAGGCGCGCGGCGCGCTGGCCGCGACCCTCGACCACGGCGCCGGGCTCCCCGAGGACAGCCGGGACGCCGTCGCCGCCGCCGCGCGGACCGCCTTCACCCAGGCGCAGTCCGCCACGATGCTCACCGCAGCGGGCTGCGTCACGGTCGGCGTCGTCATCGCCGCGCTCGTCCTACGGCGCGACGCGGGCGAGGCGAAGGTGCCCACGCAGCGGACGAGGTGCTCCTCGCGGCGTCGCCGGGCGAAACGGGAGAGCATGTGAAGGGGCGACGGCAGGCACCGAACCGCCGGGGGAGCAGGGCGGGTTGCTCCGGGGCCGCCGGTCGGCGGCGTCGGCGGGCGCGGGGCACGAAGG
>NZ_JASKYT010000311.1:0-8200 GCF_041028275.1 Streptomyces sp. PU-14G | reverse complement strand
CGTCGAACTCGATCTCGATGGTGTGCGGTTCGGGCTCTGGGCTGGTGTGCCGGACGGCCAGGGGGGCGGCGCGGCGGGCCGGGTGCCGGATCTCGGCCGCCGTGCGTGCGGGCGGGCGGCAGACGGCGGCGTACCGCGAGACGTAGTCCTTCGCGGCAGACGGCGGCGTACCGCGAGACGTAGTCCTTGACGGCGACACCCTTGGCCTCGGGCGCGTAACCCTTGGCGTCCTCGACAGTGCGGTCATCGCCCGTCACCAGCACGATCGGCACGCCGTACTCCGCGGTGACCAGCGAGTTGAGATACCCCTCGCTCGCCCGCACGCCGTCGGCCCACACGCCGGTCAGCGAGTTGGCGAGGAGAGTGTGGGCGAGCACGCCCTCGCTGCCCGCGCCCGTGTGATAGCCGAGGAAGGCGACTCCGTCGACATCGCCGTGCTGGATGCCCTCGATCATCGAGAGGGACTTGTGCCGGCCGGTGAGCATCTCCGCGCGCTCGTCCAGCTGTTCCAGCAGCAGGTTGCGCATCGACCAGTGCGCCTCGTTGATGAGCACCTCGTCAGCGCCCGCCTCGAAGAAGCCGCGCACGGCCGCGTCCACGTCGGAGGTGAACATCGACCGGCAGCGTTTCCACTGCGGGGTGCCCGGCAGCACGTCCGCCGGCCAGGTGACTCCCGTTGCGCCCTCCATGTCGGCGCTGATGAGGATCTTCATGTCTCGGAACGTTACGCGGTCGGCCACCACCAGGACACCCCTGTGGATAACTCCACTGGTTTAGACCTCTCGATTCCACTCGGGCGGGTGAGGACCTGCCGACATCGCACCGCTGACCTGCGAGTTCCCCCGGCCGGCACGCCGCGCCGTCTGCTCCGGGGAAGCCCGGGGAAGCCCGGGGAAGCCCGGGGAACGGCGAGGCGCTCCCCTCTCCGCAGAGGGGGAGCGCCCACCCGTCCGACCGCCGGTCCGGCCCCGCGCCGGTCGCCAGAACCGCCGCCCGGCGCGGTTCCGGTGCGGCCCGGCGCGGTCCCCGTGCGGCCCGGCTCAGTCCTCGTGCCCCAGTTGCACGTCGCGCTCCGTGCGACCGCCGGCCGCGATCTGCAGCACGGTCGCCACCGGCGGATAGCCCGCGGCCACGACCGTGTACTCGCCGGAGGCGAGGTCGACGAAGCGGAAGATGCCGTCGGCGCCGGTCGTGGCCGTGTCGACGACATTGCCCGCGGCGTCCAGCAGCGTGACCCTCGCTTCTTCGACGGGCCGCCCGCCGCTGGCCCGCACGGTGCCGCGCAGCACCGCACCGCCGGCCAGCTCGATGTCCTGCCGGGTCTCGCGGGAGGCCTGCACGGAGACCGGCAGCGCGGCGGGACGGTAGACGGGCGCACTGGCGGCCAGGGTGTACTCGCCCGCGACGAGTTCGGTGATGACGTAGGTCCCCTCGCGTCCGCTGCGGGTGGTGGCGACGACCTCCCCGCGCACGTCCGTCAGCGTCACCGTGGCGTCCTTGACCGGGTTGCCGTCGGCCGTCAGCACACTGCCCGCCAGACGTCCCGCTCCACCGAGCACCACGTCGAGGTCGACGGGGCGCTCCCCGACGCTGACGCTGACGGCACGCGGCTGGTGCCCGCCCGCGGCGGCGATCAGCACGTAGGCGCCCTCTCCCGGCGTGCTCAGCGCGTACCGCCCGTCGTCGCCCGTGGCACCGCGGCCGATCTGACGGCCGCCGGTGTCGACGAGGGTGAGCGCCGCGCGGGGGACGGCGCTGCCGTCGTGGTGCCGCACCGTGCCGCAGACCGGGACGCCTGCGGCGTACGGCACGGCGGGGGTGTGCGGGTGCTGCGCCTGGAGGTGGGGGGCCGCGCCGTTGGCCTCGGGTGCCGGTGCGGCGGCAGAGTCGGCCGTACGGGCCTGCGGCACGGACGTGTGCTGGGACACCAGTGGTTTCTCCTTGAGGAAGAGGGACAGTGCCAGCCCGAGGACGAGCACCGGGACGAGGTAGAGGAAGATCCGCGGCATGGCGTCGGCGTACGCCTCGATGTAGCCGTCGCGCAGCGGCGCGGGCAGGGCGCGCACGAGCTGCGGGGTGATGGACTCCGGATCGGGCAGCTTGCCCTGGCCCGGGGGCAGTTCACGGGCGAGCGCGTCCGCGAGCCGGTCGGCGAGCAGGGTGCCGAACAGCGCCGCGCCGACGCTGCCGCCGATCTGCCGGAAGTAGTTGTTGGCGCTGGTGGCCACCCCGAGGTCGGCGGCGCGCACGGAGTTCTGCACGGCGAGCACCAGGACGGGCAGCACGAAGCCGATGCCGAGTCCGAGGATGCCGGACCAGACGCCGAACACCTGGCGGGAGGTGTCCTCGTCCAGTTTGGAGAGCAGCCACATGCCTTCGGCGGAGAGTGCGCAGCCGATGATGGGGAAGATCTTGTAGTGCCCGGTGCGGGAGATGAGCTGCCCGGAGAGCGTGGAGGAGACCACCACGCCGCACATCAGCGGCAGCATCAGCAGCCCGGAGGTGGTGGCGCTGACGCCTTCGACCATCTGCAGGAAGCTGGGCAGGTAGCTGGCGGCGCCGAACAGGGCGACGCCGACGGCGACGCCGACGAGTCCGGTGACGTTGAAGACGGAGTCCTTGAACAGCCGCAGCGGGAGCACCGGTTCGGGCGCGAAGCGCTCGGCGACCAGGAAGAGGGCTCCGCTGACCACAGCTCCGGCCGCGAGCCCCCAGATGACGCGGTCGCCCCACTCGTACGTCGTTCCGCCCCAGCTGGTCAGCAGGACCAGGCAGGTGGAGAAGGCGGCCATCAGGAGCGCGCCGAACACGTCGAGCCGGGGGCGCACGCGGGGGCGCGGGAGCTTGAGCGCGAAGGAGGTGACCAGGAGGGTCAGCAGGCCGACGGGCACGTTGAACCAGAAGCACCAGCGCCAGGACAGGTCGTCGGTGAACCAGCCGCCCAGCAGCGGCCCCGCGACGGAGGCGAGCCCGAACGCGCCTCCGATGAGGCCCATGTAGCGGCCCCGTTCCCGGGGCGGCACCACGTCCGCGATGATCGCCTGGACGCCGATCATGAGGCCGCCCGCGCCGGTGCCCTGGATGGCGCGGTACACGATCAGCGCCTCCATGGACCCCGCCCAGCCCGCGAGGGCGGAGCCGACCGTGAAGACGGCGATGGCGAAGAGGAAGAGCCCCTTGCGGCCGAAGAGGTCACCGAGCTTGCCGTAGATGGGCAGTCCGATGGTGGCGGCCAGCAGGTAGGCGGTGACGGCCCAGGACATCTGGCTCAGGCCGTCGAGTTCACCGACGATCTTGGGAAGCGCCGTGGCGACGATGGTCTGTTCGAGCGCGGCGAGCAGCAGGGAGAGCATCAGCGCGCAGAACACCAGGCGCAGGCGCGCCGGGCTGAGGGGGATCTCCGGCTGGGTTCCGGCGACGGCCTGGGCGGACTCCCCCGCGTGCGGCCGGACCGTCTGCGGGGACTCCCCCGCGGGCGGTCGGACCGCCTGCGGGGACTCCCCCGCGGGCGGTCGGACCGTCTGCGGGGACTCCCCCGCGTGCGGCCGGACCACCTGCGCGGGGTCGGTCTCGCCGGGGAACGGGGGTTGTTCGTCCGCACCGGGTGGCGGGGGCTGTCCGGCCTTCCCGGGTGGCGGGGGCTGTCCGCCGGCGAGCGCACCGCCCTGGACGGTGGTGTCCCAGGAGGGCTGCCCTGCGTCCGGGCCGGGGTGCCCGGCGCCCGCGATACCGGCCCAGGTACCGGCCCGGGCGTCGGCCTCGGTACCTGCCCAGGTGGCGGCCTCGGTGCCCGCCACTTCCGGGGCCCGCACCGGGACGGCCGCGACCGGCGCCTCGCGCCGGCCCGGCACCTCCACCCTGAACTCGACCGCGGCCGGGCTGTGAGCGGCCCGGATCCGGGCCGCGCCCCCTCCCGGCGCGGGATGCTCGTCGTCCCTGCTGCCGAGGATCGTCCCGCCGGTCCCGCCCATCGCACTCCCCTTGCCGCTGCTTTCGGGGGAGTATTTCTCGCATTGCACGACAAGAGCGTTCAACCGCGGTTCTGGTGCGCGGCATGGGACAGATGGGACTCAACTCGGTTGCCCGGGGCGTCTTTCGACCCGCCGAACAGGGGTTTTCCCCGCCGGGACCGTGTCGTCGGCAGTCGAGGCCGCACAGGGGGAAACCACCCGATCCAGTGAGCGGCCGAGCGCGGGCTCACCTCGCGGTGAACGCCCCGCACGGGCTCACCGGCGAGGCGGCGGCCCCCCCGGGGTGAGCGGTCACTCGACCTTGGAGGCGAGCCGCGCCAGCAGGTCGTCGTAGATGCGGGCCAGGCCCTTGGGGGCGAAGGTCTTCTCGAAGAAGCCGCCGATGCCGCCGGCGCCGTTCCAGACGGTGGTGACCGTGACCCGGGCGCTGTTCGTCCGCGCGCCCGGGGTGACCCGCCAGGTGGTGACCATCGAGGAGTTGCGGTCCTTCTCGACCAGTTCGCCGTCCGCGGGCTCGCTGACCTCCAGCAGGCAGTCGCGGACACGCTTGGTCGTGGCCTGGAGTTTCCAGTGCACGACGGTGCCCTCACCGTCACCGCCCTCGCGCACTTCGTACTCGCTGAACTGTTCGGGCAGCACCTCGGACCGGGCTCCGTTGTAGTCGGCGAGCGCATCGAACACTTTCTCGGGCTCGGCGGCGATCTCCCGCTGCGTGGTCGCCTCGACCTGCGCCATGGCTCCTCCTGTGCTGGTCGGCCCGCGTGCGGCGCGGGGCTCTACGGACATCGCGACCAGCCAACCACCCTCACTCCGGGCACCCAAATCCGCCTTGACACGGCCAGTGGGAACAGGTGTTCTATTCTGTGGGGGAGCCAGGGACGAGAGAGCGACAGTGCCGCCAGAGGGACGCGACACCACCACTGAGGAGGCCGCACATGCGCTGGGACGAACTGAGGGACACCGACGACCACAGCCAGGCCGCCGCGCCCGCCCTCTTCGGCACCTCGGCCGTCACCCGTACGTTCGACACTCCCGAGTTCCGCGGCATCACCTTCCACGAGGTGCGGGCCCGCTCCCTGGTGAACAAGGTGCCCGGCGCCTCGCGCATGCCGTTCGAGTGGACGGTGAACCCCTACCGCGGCTGTTCGCACGCCTGCGTCTACTGCTTCGCCCGCAGGACGCACAGCTATCTGGACCTGGACACCGGCGCGGGGTTCGACACGCAGATCGTCGTCAAGGTCAACGCTCCCGAGCTGCTGCGCAAGGAGCTGAGCAGCCCGCGCTGGCGCGGCCAGCACATCGCCATGGGCACGAACGTCGACTGCTACCAGCGGGCGGAGGGTCGGTACCGGCTGATGCCGGGCATCCTCACCGCCCTGCGCGACTACGCCAACCCGTTCTCCCTCCTCACCAAGGGCACCCTCGTCCTGCGCGACCTGGACCTGCTGCGCTCGGCGGCAGCCGTCACGGACGTCGGGGTCTCGGTGTCGGTGGGCTTCACGGACGAGGAACTGTGGCGGACGGTCGAGCCCGGCACCCCCGCCCCGCAGCGGAGACTGGAAGTCATCCGCCAACTCACCGAGCACGGCATCCCGTGCGGGGTGCTGATGGCTCCGGTCATTCCGTTCCTGGGAGACTCGCCGGCCCAGCTGCGCACGACGGTCCGCGCCATCGCCGCCGCGGGAGCCACCTCCGTCACGCCGCTGGCCCTCCACCTGCGTCCCGGCGCCCGCGAGTGGTACTTCCACTGGCTGCGCCGGCACCACCCGCATCTGGTGCGGCACTACGAGGCGCTGTACGCGAACGGCGCCTACGCGCCCAAGTGGTATCAGCGGCGGATCACCCGGCAGGTGCACGAGCTGGCCGCCGAGTACGGCGTCGGCCCCTCGACCCCGGGAGCGGCACGGCGGATCGGGCCGGAGGCGGCGGGCCCCGACGAGGACGCGGGCGCGGAGGCGCCCCCCGTGGAAAACCGCTGCACACAACTCACGCTGCTCTGAGAGCATGCGCGCATGTCGACGCTCCAGCACACCGCCACCCCCGAAGGCCTCGCCCCCGGCAACGGATACAGCCACGTCGTCCAGGGGGAGGGCAGGATCGTCGCGATATCCGGCCAGGTCTCCCTCGACGCGGACGGCAAGGTCGTCGACGAGGGCGACCCGACGGCGCAGGCCGAGCAGGTGTTCGCCAACCTGCGTCGCTGCCTGGACGGGGCAGGTGCCACGTTCGCGGACGTCGCGAAGTTCACCTTCTTCGTGACGGACCTCGCGGTGATGCCCGCACTGCGTGCCGTACGCGACCGGTATCTGGACCCCCGGCGGCTTCCCGCGTGCAGCGCGGTACAGGTCGCCGGCCTCGTCCGCCCCGAACTGCTGATCGAGATCGAGGCGCTCGCCGTCCTGCCCTCCGGGCCCGCCCGGCCATGACACACGTACGGGCCCGGCCGTAACCCACGTGCACGGGCACGCACGGATAGATACGGGGCAGGCTGCGGCACATAGGGGCATATGGCCCACGCATACGCACAGGGGAACAACCGGGCCAAAGCGAGCCTAAGGGCCATGTCGGCGTGTTACGGGACCAGAGTGGTGTAGGCGGATAACCTACGTCGAAGGGGCAATGTCCCTGGCCACGACTGCGACCGCACGCCGACCGCCTTGCCCTGGAGATCTGGAGCGCCCGTATGCGCCTGCTGCTGGTCCACCCGAGCGCGTTGATGTACTCGGAGATCTTCCTCCGCCTGGAGCCGCTCGGGCTCGAACGCGTCGCAGCCGCCGCCAGGGACGCGGGACACCAGGTGCGCGTGGTCGACCTCCAGGTGCTCTCCCACAAGCTCCTCGAACGCGAGCTGCGCTCCTTCCAGCCCGAGGCGCTGGGGATCTCCCTCAACTACCTGGCCAACATCCCCGAGGCGATCGAGATCGCGCAGCGCGCCAAGGCGGCGGCCCCCGGGTGCTTCGTCTTCTTCGGCGGCCACAGCGTCTCCTTCATCGGCGACCACGTACTCGAACAGGCCGAGGGCGCCGTCGACGCGATCGCGCGCGGAGAGGGCGAGACGGCGGTCGTCCCGCTGCTGGCAGCCGTGCCGGACAGGGCCGCCCACACCGTGCCCGGCGTCGTGACGGCCGAGGGCAGGGGCCCGGCGCCCAAGATGCTGGAGAGCATCGACGCGCCCCGCCCGGCCCGCGACCTGATGCGCCGGCGCAACCGCTACTTCATCGGCGAGCTCGACCCGTGCGCCTCCATCGAGTTCACCCGCGGGTGCCCCTGGGACTGCTCCTTCTGCTCCGCGTGGACCTTCTACGGCCGCAGCTACCGCAGGACCGCGCCCGAGGCGGCGGCGGAGGAGATGGCGTCCATCCGCGAGCCCAACGTCTTCATCGTCGACGACGTGGCCTTCATCAAGTCCGACCACGGGCACGGCATCGCCGCCGAGCTGGAGCGGCGCAACATCCGCAAGCAGTACTACCTGGAGACCCGCGCCGACGTCCTGCTCCGCAACGAAGAGGTGTTCGAGCGCTGGACGAAGCTGGGCCTGCGCTACATGTTCCTCGGCATGGAGGCGCTGGACGCCGACGGTCTCGACCAGTTCCGCAAGCGCATCAGCCCGGACGAGAACTTCCGCGCGCTGGAGACGGCGCGGCGGCTCGGCATCAGCGTGGCCATCAACCTCATCGTCGATCCGGCCTGGGACGAGGAGCAGTTCCGGCTGGTGCGGGAGTTCGCACTGTCGGTCCCCGAGATCGTCCACCTGACGGTCATGACGCCCTATCCGGGCACCGAGGTCTGGCACACCGAGAGCCGCCAGCTGACCACGCGGGACTACCGGCTCTTCGACATCCAGCACGCCGTGGTGCCCACCCGGCTGCCGCTCGAACAGTTCTACCGCGAGCTCGTGCGCACCCAGGCCGTCATCAACCGCAAGCACCTCGGGCTGAGCACGGCGATCGGCGCGATGCGCATCCTCGGCCGCAACCTGGCGCACGGCCAGACGAACTTCGCCCGCATGCTCTGGAAGTTCGGCCGGGTCTACAACGCGAACCGGCAGCTGTCCGACCACGCGCGCGAGGTCCGCTACGAGTTGCCGATGCCCGAGCGGCGCACCGCGGCGCCCGGACGCAAGGAACTGTTCGTGCACACCATCGGCCGGGCAGGCTCGCGGGCCCAGGCCGGGCCCGCCTCGCCCCAGTAACGGCAGGTCTTCCCCCACCCGGCCGAACCGCCCTCTC
>NZ_JASKYT010000310.1:0-9096 GCF_041028275.1 Streptomyces sp. PU-14G | reverse complement strand
GCCCCGCCCTCCGCTGACGCCCCGCACGGGGACCCGGACCGAGACCTCACCGCGAAGCCGGCCCCCGGCAGGCCGGAGAGGGCCTGAAGGCGCAGCCGCGATCCGCCCGCCTCAGCGATTCGTCGGCCTCAGCGATTCGTCGGCCTCAGCGGCTCGTCGGCCTCAGCGACGGGCACCTCGCCGGTGCCCGCCTCAGCGGTTTTCCAGGAACGGCTGGAGTTCCTCCGGCAGGTGCCGCTTGCAGTCGTCGCGCGAGGACTGGGTCAGTGCGTCGTTCTGGCAGGTGTAGTACTCGCTGTAGGCGAACTGGAACGTGTACGTCGCCGCGACGATCGCGAGGGTCAGGCCGGCGGTGACCAGCCCGCTGACGGCCGCC
Organism: Streptomyces sp. PU-14G; assembly: GCF_041028275.1. Classification (NCBI taxonomy): domain Bacteria; kingdom Bacillati; phylum Actinomycetota; class Actinomycetes; order Kitasatosporales; family Streptomycetaceae; genus Streptomyces; species Streptomyces sp. PU-14G. The sequence goes on along the minus strand of NZ_JASKYT010000310.1, from coordinate 8,720 downwards.
GTCCGCTTGGCCTTGGCCGCCTGGGCGGGGGTCACGGCGAGCGGGATCGGCGACCGGCCGTCCGGGCCTGCGGAACCGCCGGCTCCGCCCGGTCCGGCGGAGCGCCCCGGCTCCTCTTGGCCGTCGGCGCCGCGGTCGGTTCCGGCGACGTCCTCCGCTGTGGCGGCCACGGAACGGCGGCGTTTGTCGCCCTTGGGCCTGCGGCCCTCGGCCGGCGCCTTCGGCGGTTTGCCGCGCAGCGCGCTGATGCCCCAGTAGAGCGAGAGCGCCCCGAGCAGCAGTGCGACCTCCGGGACGCCCAGCAGTGCGAAGAAGAGACCCCAGATGCCGGAGTGGAGGGCGTATCGGGCGTGCCGCTGGAGCGGGTCCGTCGGGTCCCAGCGCATGCCCCGCCCACCGGGGCTGCCGGGCCCGCCGGGTCCCCCCGGCTCCCGGCCGCCGTTGCCCTGCCGGTCGCGGTCGCGGTCGCGGTCGCGGTCGCCGCCGAAGCCGCCGCCGTGTCGTCCGGGCTGGCGGCTGCTCCACTGGCTGCCCCACGCGGAGGGCCGCTGCTCGCCGTCCGACGACCCGGAGGCGGAATCCGGTCGTGAGCCGTCGCCTCCGCCACCGGTCTCGTTCCCGGAGTCCGGCTCGGAGCCCCCTGAGCCCCCTGGGCCACGAGAGCCCCGGGGGCCCCGGGGACCCCGGGGGTCGTCGGGGCCCGACCCGTCGTCCGTCTCTTGGGCGAGCCGCCGCGGCTGCCGAGGCTGCCACGGCTGGTCCGGCTGCCCCTCCGGCGGTGGCGCGAAGGGGTTGTCCTCGCGGGAGGTGCTGTCGGAGGCGGCCGTACGGCGGCGTCGGTCGGTCATCTGGTGTGTGTCTTCCTCGTCGCTTCCGCGTCGGTTGCACGGCCGTGTGGCCCTCCGAGCCCCGCGGGAGCCCGAGAAGGCCGTGTCCCTGACGCTACCTTCCGGTTGCGCCCCCGTCCCGTGGGGGCCGTTCCGAGGGCCGGTATGGTTGCCGACGGTCGGACGCTTCGTAGAGTTCCCCGGAATTCCCGGGTCCACGTACTTGTGCGACCACACAATGACGCCCGGCCGCCCCAACCGCACCACCCGCCCCCGCACGCACGACACAGGCACCTATGCGACCCGGGCACGTACGTTCACACGATCCGGTGACCGAGACCCGTTTCCCGCACCACGCCGGGCCGATCTTCATACGTTCCACACATGGTCACTTCCCGTCACGAGACGGCGCACCGGATCTTCCAGGAACGGCCCGCGCTACTCGTTCCCGCCTTCCGGCTGCTGGGCGTCTCCCTTCCCGAAGACTCCCTGGTCGAGGTGCTCACCCCCGACGCCACCGAACTCAAACCGATCGAACGGCGTCTGGACAGCGTGCTGCGGCTCACCCCGCGCGACGGCGGCCCTCCCGTGATGCTCGCCGTCGAGGCCCAGAGCCGACGCGACCAGGACAAGGCCGCGAGCTGGGCCTACTACCTCTCGTTCCTCACCGCGCAGAACAACTGCGCATCCCTGCTGGTGGTCATCTGCCAGGACAAGGACACCGCCGAGTGGGCAGTCGGCCCCTTCCACCTGGGGCCCGACGACTGGAAGCCCCTCACGGTGCGTCCGCTGGTGCTCGGCCCCGGCAACGTCCCCATGATCGTCGCCCCGGAGGAAGCCGCCGAAGACCTGGCCATGGCCACCTTCGCGGCCATGACACATAGCAAGAGCCCGGACATCACCGCCATACTGGATGCCCTGGCACGCGCCCTCGGCAGGGCCGACAGCGAATCCCTCAACTACTACTCGGAACTGATGGAGTCCGGCCTCGGCAACACCCCGGCCCGGCAGACCTGGAGAAAGCTCATGAAGAACGGCAGCTACTTCCCCGGACGCGGCACCCTGGTCGAGGAAACCTTCCTCAAGGGCAAGGCCGAAGGCCAGGCACGCTCGGTACTGCACCTGTTGGAGATGCGCGGTATCCCCGTCACCGAGACCCAGCGCGCCCGCCTGACCGCCTGCACCGACCCGGAGACCCTCGACACCTGGCTGGAGCGAGCTTTCCGGATCACGGACGCCGACCAGATGTTCGAGGGTGAGCAGGGGACATGAAGAACGGCAGCTACTTCCCCGGACGCGGCACCCTGGTCGAGGAGACCTTCCTCGCAGGCAAAGCGGCAGGCCTCGCCAAAGCCAGGGCCGAAGCCAGGGCCGAAGCCGAGGCCGCGAGGCTGGCGTGGTGCGTGTTGCGGTCGTTGGAAATTCGCGGCATCTCGGTCGACGAGGAGCAGCGGGCTCGGGTAAAAGCGTGCACTGACCCGGACGTCCTGGACCGCTGGTTGGAGCGGACTTTCCACGTCGTGGACGCCGACCAGATGTTCGAGGGTGAGCCCGCCGCGGAGCCCGGGCGTTGACCGTCACGTCAGCGCCGGGCACACCGCTGCGGGGTCTCACCACGGCAGGTCCCTCAGCTCCTGGACGCACAGCACCACGAACAAAACGCAGGAGGCGGCCAGCAGGGCGTTGCTGAGGCGGCCGTTGCGCCACTCGCGCGGGGTGCGGCTCGTGTTGAGGAGCCACAGGAGGGTGGCGGCGAGGAACGGCATGAAGAACGCGCCGAGGACGCCGTAGGCGATGACGAGCCCGAAGGGCTTGTCGAGCCACAGCAGGGCCATCGGCGGGAACGTCAGCCACAGCAGGTAGCCGCGGAAGGGCCAGGAGCGCTCCTGCTCACCTCGGGCGAGCGGCGCCACCCCCGCGGTGGCGTCCTGGCCGCGTACGGCCCGCAGCCGTTCCACGAAGTCGGCGAACATCAGGCTCACCCCGTGCCACACGCCCACCAGCGAGGAGAAGGAGGCGGCGAAGAAGCCGATCAGGAAGAGCTTGGCGGTGAAGGCGCCGAAGCGGTCTTCGAGGATCCGGTCGAGGTCGAGGAGGCCCTGGTCGCCTGAGGCGAGGGCGGTCTGGGAGGCGTGCAGCAGCTCCGCACCGACGATCAGCATGGCGACGACGAAGACGCCGGTGGTGACGTAGGCGACCCGGTTGTCGAGCCGCATCATCTTCATCCAGCCGCTGTCGGTCCAGCCCTTGGCGTTGATCCAGTAGCCGTAGGCGGCCATGGTGATGGTGCCGCCGACGCCGCCGACGAGGCCGAGCGTGTAGACGATGGACCCCGAGGGCAGGACGGGCACCAGTCCGGCCAGGGCCCGTGGCAGGTCGGGGGCGACGCGCAGGGCGACGTAGACGACGACCACGAACATGACGCCGACGAAGGCCATCATGATCTTCTCGACCACGGCGTAGCGGTTGGTCCACACGAACGCGAGGCCGATCAGCCCGGTGATGATGGCCCACACCTTGAGGGGCATGACGTCGGGGAAGAGCGCGGCGAGCGGCAGCGCGCTGGAGGACATGGCGGTCGCGCCGTAGACGAAGCCCCAGATGACGACGTACACCGCGAAGTAGACGGTGGTCCAGGCGCCGAGGGTGCGCCAGCCGTCGAAGATGGTGCGCCCGGTGGCCAGGTGCCAGCGTCCCGTGGCCTCGGCGAGGGCGATCTTGACGACGCAGCCGACGACGGCCGCCCACAGCAGCGTGTGGCCGAACTTGCTGCCGGCGATGAGCGTGGAGACGAGGTCTCCGGCGCCGACACCGGTCGCCGCGACGACCATGCCGGGGCCGATCATCTTCCAGTTCGGCTTGCGCACCGGCGGTGCGGCCCCCTCGCGGGGTGCCGGGGGTGTGGTGTGGCCTGACATGCCGTTGCCTCCGCCGTACGCAGTTTTTCGGGCCGGGTGGTGGACGACCGTGCAGGTCGCAGGCGCATGTAACCCTCTGCGGACGCGCCGCACAAGGGGTTGCGTGGCCGTCCGCCGTTGCCGCGTACCTTGACAACCACATTGGTCTGGACCAGGTTGTACGGCGCACGGGCACCCCCACCCCCATGTCCCCCCACACCGGAGGCAGTTGTGGCACGTCCCAGACGCTTCTCTTCGCTGCGCGCGCTCGCCGCGCTGACCACCTCGGCGCTCGCCGCCGCAGGGCTGCTCGCCCTCGGCCCCGCCGCCGCGCACGCCGAGACCCCCACCACGGCGCCAGGGCCCCGCGTCGGCGCCTCGCAGGTCCCGGCGCACGCGGTCACCGGGTACTGGCAGAACTTCGACAACGGCGCGACCGTCCAGACCCTCGCCGAGGTGCAGGACGAGTACGACATCATCGCCGTGGCCTTCGCCGACGCGACCACCACCCGAGGACAGGTCGACTTCACCCTCGACCCCGCACTCGGCTACTCCGAGGAGCAGTTCAAGGCCGACATCGCCGCCAAACAGGCCGAGGGCAAGTCCGTCGTCATCTCCGTCGGCGGCGAGAAGGGCGCCGTCTCCGTCAGCGACGACGCCTCGGCCGACGCGTTCGCCGACAGCATCGTCTCCCTCATGGACGAGTACGGCTTCGACGGCGTCGACATCGACCTGGAGAACGGCCTCAACTCCACCTACATGACCAAGGCGCTGGAGGCGATCCACGCCGCCAAGAGCGACGTGGTGGTCACCATGGCGCCGCAGACCATCGACATGCAGTCGCCGCAGAACGAGTACTTCAAGACGGCGCTCAACATCAAGAGCTTCCTGACCGTCGTCAACATGCAGTACTACAACAGCGGCTCCATGAACGGCTGTGACGGCAAGGTCTACTCCTCCGGCACCGTCGACTTCCTCACCGCCCTGGCCTGCGTCCAGATCAAGGGCGGCCTCGACCCCTCGCAGGTCGGCATCGGCACCCCCGCCTCACCGCAGGCCGCGGGCTCGGGGTACGTGGAGCCCGGCGTGGTCAACGACGCCCTCGACTGCCTGGCCAAGGGCACGAGCTGCGGCAGCTTCACGCCCGACGAGAAGTGGCCCGGCATCCGCGGCGCCATGACCTGGTCGACGGCGTGGGACGCGTCGGCGGGCAACGCGTGGTCGTCCACGGTCGGGCCCCACGTGCACGGCATGTGACCGGCGTCCTCCGCACACGGTGACGCCCCCGGGGCCGGCGGACCGGCCCCGGGGGCGTCCGGTGTGCGGGAGGGTTACGACTGCGGCTGGGGCAGGCGGCAGCCGCGCGCGTCGAGGTCGAGCTGGTTGCCCCGGCCGAAGCACGGGTTGATCAGGTACGTCTGCTGCCCGTAGGCGTTGAGGTAGCGGATGACGACGTGGCCCTGCTCGTTCACCTCACACGGGTTGTTCAGGGTGCACATCTCCCCGTCCTCGTTGTGGGTGTTGTTGACGCCCACGACCTTGCCGGTGCGGTCGTCGATCACCGGGGATCCTGAGGTGCCGCCCTTGGTCTGGCAGTCCATCGTGTAGCGGATGGAGTCCTTCCAGGTCCAGTCGGCCTCCTTGAGACGGTGGGCGAACCCGTCGATCGCGCAGCCGAACTTCTCCTTCCAGTAGCCGGACACGACGGTGATGTCGCGGCCCTTGCGCGGGTGCTTCGCGTCGAGCCTGAGCGCGTCGATGCCGTACTTCCGCTTGATCTCCTTGTACGTGGTGTCCGTCTCGTACAGGGAGATGTCGGTGTCCGTCATGGTCGCGTAGGCGATCTTGTCGGAGTGGACCTTTCCGGCGTCGCTGCCGTCCGCGTTCAGCAGCGTGAAGTCGCGGCTGGTCTGCTGGTCGACGATCACCTCGCCCGCGCCGGGCATGCCCTCTTCCAGGCAGTGCCCGTTGGACAGGACGAGCGCCGGGTCGTCGGGCCGCGAGTGCTTGAGCTTCACCACGGAGCCCGAGCAGTTGCTCAGCGCGACGGTGCCCTCGAAGGAGGGCGGGGTGCCGCCGCCTGAGGCGGCGGCGGCAGGGGCCGTGGCTATGCCCGTGAGCGCGGCGGCGCCGAACAGCGCCGCCGCGAGCGTACTGACCAGGGGCTTCCTCATGTACTCCTCATTCTCCGAGTCGTATGTCGAGTCGTTCTCCGAGAGGAACCGACAGGAAGGGTGCGGCCCCGGAATCCGTACGCCCAGGTGCTCACGGCGTGTTCACGGCTTGGGGAGCGTGCAGCCCTCGGCGCCGAGGTCGAGCTTGTTCCCCTCCCCCACGCACGGTGCGAGGACGTAGGTCTGCTGGCCGTAGGCGATCCCCTCGCGCACGGTGGTCTTGCCGCTCTCGTCCACCTCGCAGGGGTTGTTCATCGTGCACTCCTCACCGTTCTCGTTCCGCGTGTTGTTGACGCCGACGACCTTGCCGCTGGCGTTGTCGATCACGGGTGAGCCTGAGGTGCCGCCCTTGGTGTCGCACTCGGCCGTGTAGCGGATCGAGTCCTTCATCGTCCAGCCCGCCTCCTTGAGGCGGTAGGCGAAGCCGTCGATCGCGCAGCCGTACGTCTCCTTCCAGTAGCCGGAGACGACGGTGATGTCGTTGCCCTGCGTGGGGTGGGACGCCTCGACGTCGAGCGCCTTGACGCCGAACTCGTCCTCGATCTCCTGGTAGGTGGAGCCGACCTCGTAGAGCGAGACGTCGGTGTCCGTCATCGTCGCGTACGAGATCTTCGTGGCGTTGACGGTTCCCGCGTCGCTGCCGTCCGCCTTCAACAGGGTGAAGGAGCGGTTGGAGGGCTGGTCGGTGATGACCTGGCCGGGCTCGGGCATGCCCTCTTGAAGGCAGTGCCCGTTGGAGAGCACGAGCGCGGGGTCGCCGGGCTGCGAGGTCGGCATCTTGACCACGGAACCCGAGCAGTTGCTCAGCGCGACGGTGCCCTCGAAGGAGGGCGCCGCCTTGGGGGCCGCGTGGGGGGCCTGCGCGGTGGTCTGCGCGGTGGTCTGCGCGGTGCTGCCGTCGGTGGGGGCGGCGGCGGCAGGGGCGGCGGACACGCCCGTGAGGGCGACGGCGCCGAGGAACGTGGCGGCGAGAGAGCCGACGAGAGGTCTGTTCATGGTGGGGGGGTCCTCTCCGATACCGAAGGATCGTTCGGTCTGACGCCGTGCATTCTTGGGCCAGTTGGCCTCCCCCCACAAGAGCACCCCCGGAATCGGCAGAGCCGATTCCGGGGGTGCCCGAGGGAGAGTCGAGAAAGAGGGTGCCGGGGCCCGCGAGCCCGGCAAGATCCGGACGAGAGGCCCTAGACGAAGATGCTCACCAGCGCGGCCACCACGAAACCGGCGACCGACAGCACCGACTCCAGCACCGTCCACGACTTGAGCGTGTCCCGCTCCGAGATGCCGAAGTACTTCGCCACCATCCAGAATCCGCCGTCGTTGACGTGCGAGGCGAAGATCGAACCGGCGGAGATCGCCATGATGACCAGCGCGAGATGCGCCTGGGACGGGTCGCTCTGCGCCAGCAGCGGCGCCACGATCCCGGCGGTGGTGACGATGGCGACCGTCGCCGAACCCTGCGCCACCCGCAGCACCAGCGAGATCAGGTACGCCAGCACGATCACCGGCAGCCCCGCGTCCCCGAACACGTCCGCGAGGGCCTGCGCGACGCCGGACCCCTGGAGGACGGCGCCGAAGATGCCGCCCGCGCCGACGACCAGCAGGATGTTGCCGACCGGCTTGAGTGAGGCCGTGGAGACCGTCTCCAGCGACTTGCGGCTCCAGCCGCGGCGCAGCCCCAGCAGGTAGTAGGCCAGCAGCAGCGCCACCGTCAGCGCCACGAACGGGTGGCCGATGAACTCGATGACGGAGCGCCCCGTGGAGGGGTCGAGGGCGATGGAGGAGAACGTCGCGGCCAGGATCAGCACCAGCGGGGTGCCGATGATGGCGAAGACCGTGCCCACGGAGACCGGCTTCTCCTGGCCCCGCTCCCCCACGTCCCTGGCCACGGCGCGCTTGGACTCCTCCACGGCCTCCAGCATGTCCTGCGGCACGTCGACGAAGACCCGGTTGCCGATCCACGCCGCGTACGCCCACGCGGCGAGCACGGCGGGGATGCCGCAGACGACGCCCATCAGGATGATCCAGCCCAGGTCCACGTTGAGCAGCCCCGCAGCCGCCACAGGGCCCGGGTGCGGCGGCAGAAACGCGTGTGTCATCGACAGGCCTGCCAGCATCGGCATGCAGTACAGGAGTACGGACTTGCCGCTGCGCTTGGCCGCCGCGTAGACGATGGGCGCCAGCACGAAGATGCCGACGTCGAAGAAGACGGGGATGCCGAAGATCAGCCCCGTCAGCCCCATGGCCAGCGGGGCGCGCTTCTCCCCGAACAGGCCGAGCAGCCGCGTCGAGAGGGCCTCGGCGCCGCCGCTGACCTCCAGGATCGCGCCCAGCATGGTGCCGAGGCCGATGATGATGGCGACGTGCCCGAGAATGCCGCCCATGCCCGACTCGATCATCGAGACGGCGTCGGACTTCTGGACGGTGCCGAAGAGTTCGGTGACGGACAGGCCCGCCCCCAGGCCCACCGCGATGGAGACGGTGAGCAGCGCGACGAACGGCTGGAGGCGGACCTTGATGATCAGTACGAGCAGCAGGATGATCCCGAGGGCCGCCACGGTGAGCAGGCCCCCGGTCCCGGGTATGAGCGCCAGCAGGCCGCCCGTGTGGGGCGGCGTCTTCTCGGCGGCGGCAAACAGCATGGGGAACTCCGTTGTTCAGTGCTGAGATGAGGCCCCAACCCCGCCCTTTCACCGTTTCTCGGGGGCTCCGCCCCCGAACCCCCGCTCCTCAAACGCCGGAGGGGCTGATTTTCAGCCCGTCCGGCGTTTGAGGACGGAGCGAAGCGACTCGGGGGTCTGGGGGCGGAGCCCCCAGTTCCGGGA
>NZ_JASKYT010000031.1:0-35250 GCF_041028275.1 Streptomyces sp. PU-14G | reverse complement strand
GGCGTACGTGTACCTGGCCTCGGGTGCCGCCACCGCCCCCGCGCGCCCCTCCCGGCGGGCGCCCCCTCTCCGACGGGCGCCCCGTCACCCGGTGTCGGTGTCACCCGGTGTCGGTGTCACCGGGTGTCGGTCAGGCCGCCCGTGACGGCGATGATCTCGCCGGTCGTGAAGCTGGCGTCGGGATCCGAGGCCAGGTACACGTACGCCGGGGCGATCTCCTCCGGCTGGGCGGGCCGGCCCTCGGAGGCCTCACTGCCCACGTGGGCCAGCCCCTCCTGCGGCATGTGCTGGTCGGCGACGTTGAGTACCGTCCAGGTGGGGCCGGGGGCGACGATGTTGGCCCGGATGCCGCGCTTGGCCAGGTCCGGGGTGATCGACTTGGTGAACGCGATCAGAGCGGCCTTGGAGGCGGCGTAGTCGATCATCGTGGGGCTGCCCTTGAGCCCTTCCTCCGAGGCGGTGGCGATGATCGAGTCGCCCGGCTGAAGGTAGTCCAGCGCCGCCACCACGAGGTGGAAGTAGGCGTAGACGTTCACCTTGAAGGTGCGGTCCCAGTCGGCGGAGGTGAGCTCGGAGAGCTTCATCTTGCTGTTGAGGTAGGCGGCGTTGCTCACCAGGATGTTGAGCCCGCCCAGCTCGCGCGCGGCGCGGTGCACGGTCTCCCGGCAGACCTCCTCGTGCTGGAGGTCGCCGGGCAGGAGCAGGCAGGTGCGGCCCACCGCCTCGATCTCGCGCTGGGTCTCCTCCGCGTCCGGCTGCTCGTAGGGCAGGTAGGAGATGGCGACGTCGGCGCCCTCGCGCGCGTACAGCAGGGCGACGGCCCGCCCGATGCCGGAGTCCCCTCCGGTGATCAGCGCGACCTTGCCCTCCAGCTTGCCTGCGGGCTTGTACCGCTCGGCGCGGTAACGGGGACGGGGCTGCATCTCCGATTCCAGGCCCGGCGGGTCCTGCTTCTGCTTCTCGAAGGGCGGCACCGGCTCCGCGTCGATCTGCGGGGTCTGCGGCTTGTCCTCAGGCATGTTTCCTGCTCCCGTTCGGTTGGCTGAAAAACGGCACGGGACGGGTGGCCGACGGGTCGCGGTTCACACCCGCCGCCCCGGCACACCCGTCGTCCTCGCCCGCTCAGGGCAGCGGTGTGCCGCCGGTGGCGTTGAGGATCTCGGCGGTCACGTAGGTGGCGTCCTCGGAGGCGAGGTAGACGTAGCCCGGCGCCATCTCCGCCGGCTGGGCGGGCCGCTGGAACAGGCTCTTGGCGCCGAACTGACTGGTGTCGGGGAGCGTCGAGGGAATCAGCGGCGTCCACACGGGACCGGGCGCCACGGCGTTGACGCGGATGCCGCGCTCGGCGAGGTTCTGGGCCAGGCCCTGGGTGAAGGTGACGATGGCGCCCTTGGTCATGGCGTAGTCGAGCAGGTGCGGCTTGGGCTGGTAGGCCTGGACCGACGTGGTGTTGATGATGCAACCGCCCTGCGGGATGTGCGCGAGCGCCAGCTTCGTGAGGAAGAACATCCCGTAGAGGTTGGTGCGCATCACCCGGTCGAACTGCTCGGTGGTGATGCCGTCGATGCCGTCGGACTGCGCCATCTGGAAGGCCGCGTTGTTGACGAGCACGTCGATCCGGCCGAGGTCGGCCGCCGCCCGCTCCACGAGGCGGCGGCACTCGGCCTCCTCGCGGATGTCGCAGGCGACGGCGACGGCGCGACGGCCCGCGTCCTCCACCAGCCGCGTGGTCTCGTGCGCCTCGTTCTCCTCCTCGGGCAGGTAGCTGAACGCCACGTCGGCGCCCTCGCGGGCGAACGCGAGGGCGACGGCGCGCCCGATGCCGGAGTCACCGCCGGTGATCAGGGTGCACCGGCCGGCCAGGCGTCCGGTGCCCCGGTAGGTGCGCTCGCCGTGGTCCGGGCGGGGTTCCATCTCCTCCGTGTCACCCGGATGCCGCTGGTCCTGCTGCGGGTACTCCGGCTTGGGGTGCTTGTCGGCGGGGTGCCCGCCGGTCGGTTCGTTGCCGGTGGCCTCAGGGCTCATGGTGTTCCTCCAGTTGCGGCAGGTGGGTGACGGCACGCGGGCGGGCGAGGACCGGCGAACGGACCGGGGCGGCCGTCGGCGGCGCGCGGCGGCGCCGGCGACGGCCGCCCCGGTACCCCCGCGCACCGTCGACGGCGTCGGCACCGTCGTCGACGCGTCACTGGTATGGCCGGTGACGGCCGTCACCGGCCATACCGGTGACGGCCCGAGTGGGTGCGCCAGGTCAGGAGGCCACGGTGTTGCCGGGCGGGAAGCGGTCCCACACGCGGTGCTGTCCCAGCAACTCGGTGACCTGTGCGAGTACGTGCTGCGGGTCGTCGGCCACCACGATGCCCGCTCCCTCGCGCGGGCATCCGGCGGCGGCGAGCACGTCGGCGCCGCCGCCCCAGGCGCCGAGCGCCTTGGCGTGCCGGTAGGCCTCGGAGACCAGCAGCAGCACGCGCGGGTCGAGGTTGCCGCCGCCCGCGCTCTGTGCGGCCTTGACGTCCCGCGCGCCGTAGGCGTCGGCGCCCATGCCGGGCGCCCCGGCGATCAGCAGGGCGTCGAACTCGATGGAGCGGGCGTTGGCGAAGGTCCGCTGGGCGACGACGGGGCCGCCGCTGCCGGTCAGTTCGCCGCCGTGCGGGGCGATGACGAGGGGCACCATGCCGCTGTCGAGCACGGTGGAGCGCAGGGAGCCCAGGGCCGCCAGATCGCTGTTCTCGTCGGCGATGATGCCGATGATCCGGCCGTCCGTCGGCCAGGTGTGGCCGAGCTGGGAGAGCGCCGGGCTGGGCTCGACGTCGGCGAGGGGCGCGGAGGGCTCGGGCGCGGGAAGGCCGAGCCCGGCGGCGACGCCGGCGCACAGCTCGGGGTCGATGTCCGCCAGCACCCGCAGGTTGCGCTGCTTGACGGCGTCCTCGTAGCACTTGCTCAGCTCGAACGTGTACGCGGCGATGACGTGTTCGCGTTCCACCGCGCTGAGGCTGAGGTAGAAGCGCCGCGGGTGGCTGGTGTGGTCGGCGAAGGAGGCGGGGGACGCCCGCACCTTCGAGGACTGCGGCACGGTGACCGGGGTCTCCACGTACGCGCCCTCGCCGGCCCCCGCGAAGAACGGGCAGCCGCCGTCGAGGGAATTGGGCTGGTAGGGCGCCACTCCGCTGTGCACGGCGGTCTGGTGCAGGCCGTCGCGCAGCATGTCGTTGACGGGCGCGTGCGTCCTGTTGACCGGGATCTGTGCAAAGTTGGGGCCGCCCAGCCGGGTGATCTGGGTGTCGATGTAGGAGAAGAGGCGCCCCGCCAGCAGCGGGTCGTCGGTGATGTCGATCCCCGGCACCAGGTGCCCCGGGTGGAAGGCGACCTGCTCGGTCTCCGCGAAGAAGTTCGACGGGTTGGCGGTCAGCGCCAGCAACCCGATCGGCTGCACCGGCGCCCACTCCTCCGGCACGATCTTGGTCGGATCGAGCAGGTCGATGCCCTCGAAGGTCTGCTCGGGGGTGTCGGGGAAGGTCTGGATGCCCAGCTCCCACTCGGGGAAGGCCCCCGCCTCGATGGCGTCGGCCAGATCACGGCGGTGGAAGTCGGGGTCCACGCCGTTCGTGATCTGGGCTTCCTCCCACATCATCGAGTGGACCCCGAGCTTGGGCTTCCAGTGGAACTTCACCAGCGTGGTGCCGCCCTCGGCGTCGACCAGCCGGAAGGTGTGGACGCCGAAGCCCTCCATCGTCCGGAACGACCGCGGGATGCCGCGGTCGGACATGTTCCACAGCGTGTGGTGGGTGGCCTCCGTGTGCAGGGAGACGAAGTCCCAGAAGGTGTCGTGGGCGCTCTGCGCCTGCGGGATCTCCCGGTCGGGGTGCGGCTTGCCCGCGTGGATGATGTCGGGGAACTTGATGGCGTCCTGGATGAAGAAGACCGGGATGTTGTTGCCGACCAGGTCGAAGACGCCCTCGGAGGTGTAGAACTTCGTGGCGAAACCCCGGGTGTCGCGCACCGTGTCGGCGGAGCCCCGGCTCCCCAGCACCGTGGAGAAGCGCACGAAGACGGGGGTCTCGACGTCCTTGCCGAGGAAGGCCGCCTTGGAGAGGGACGAGGCGGTGCCGTATCCGCGGAAGACACCGTGGGCGGCGGCGCCCCGCGCGTGCACGACGCGTTCCGGGATGCGCTCGTGGTCGAAGTGGGTGATCTTCTCCCGCAGGTGGTGGTCCTGGAGCAGGACGGGGCCCCGCTCCCCCGCCTTGAGGGAGTGGTCGGTGTCGTAGAGCCGGGTGCCCTGCGCGTTGGTGAGCCTGCTCCCCTTCTGCGCCCGCACCGTGGGGTCGGCGTCCAGATGCTCGCCGGTGGCGGTGTAGACCTCGGGGCCCGACTGGTCCTTCTTGGGCGGCAGCGGCTCGCGCGGCTCGGTGGGCTCTTCCACGGGCGGGGGCTTCGGCCCGGGGCGGCCGGGGATGAAGGGCTCGCCGTCGTGCTGGTCGTCGTGCGTCGGGCCGGGCATGGAGACCTCCTGGAGCGAGTGGACGGGCCACCGCAGGGGTAACCGGAGCGCCTTTTGCCCAAACGGGAGGTACGCGAAGTAACCGCCGATGCCTCAGGCGACCGGTAGGCCGCTTCAGTCCTCGTCGGGTGCCGCGTCCGGAAGGCGGACCTCCAAGAAGCCCTCCCGCACCCGCGACTCGAAGCACGGCTGGGGTGCGGTCGCCGGACCGCCGACGTTCCAGCCGTCCGTCAGCCGGAAGGTGCTCCCGTGCCACGGGCACGTCACGCACCCGTCGGCGACGGTGCCCTGGGACAGCGGTCCCGACTGGTGGCTGCACCGGTCGGCCAGCACCCGCGTCTCCCCGGACGGTTCGCGGTAGACCAGCAGGGCCACCTCGCCCAGCGTGGCACTCGACGCCTGCCCCACCGGGAAGCTGTCGGCCTTGCCCACCGGGTGCCAGCCCTTGCCGACCAGGTGCTGGACGGGCTCGGCCTTGTTCGGCCCCACGGCCTGACGGTAGGCCAGGTGGCCGCCGACCATCGCTCCGGCCCCGGCGACCGTCAGCCCGGCGAATCCGAGCATCCGTCCCCGGCACTCCCGTCCGCGCGCGCGGGCGGCCAGCGACGCCGCGTACAGCCCCAGTGCGACGGTGTTGGCCGCACCGTGGACGAGGCCGGTACGCAGCTGCGGCTTGTGCAGCTCGGCCCAGTCCACCGAGCCGCTGGCCGCGGCCGGGATCGCGGCCAGGATGCCGGTGCCGATCAGCACCCTGCTAGCCCGCCGGGTGCCGGGCAGCATGTCCAGCACCCCCGCCGACATCCAGGCGCCGATGGGCAGCTGCACGAGCGCCGGGTGGAGGGGGTGGCCGAGCCACCGGCCGTGCAGCACGTCGCGCAGGCCGCCGAGGGGGAGCTTCTGTACGGCGTTTTGCAGCGGGCTGACCGCCGTATCGAGGGCGCGCAGCGTGGAGAGCTTGTCGAGCGGCCCGGCGAGCGGCAGCTTCGCCAGTCCGCTCTCGGCGGCCCGGACGGCGCGGGGACGTTCGAGAGTCTCGTAGCTCTCGGCTTCGGACGAGGGCGCATCAGACGACATACCGCTCCGGTTGCCACGCCTGCCGGGACACAAACGGTCCCGGGCCCGCACCACTCCGTCAGCTCTCGCGGGCACCTCGTTTCGGCGTCCGCCGCGTTGGCAACCCGGCAGGGGCCCACCTGGCAGTCCTCACGACGTAAGGAGCCGAGATGACGACGGCACGCGAGATCATGAGCCCGGGCGCCGACTGTGTGCACAGTGACCAGACGGCGGCGGACGCGGCCACGCTGATGACCGAGCTGGGTGTGGGTGCGCTGCCCATCTGCGGCAAGGACAACAAGCTCAAGGGCGTGGTCACCGACCGCGATCTGGTGGTCAAGGTGCTGGGCCCTGGCCGGGACCCGGCCACCTTCCCCGCGGGCAGCCTCAACCAGCAGGAGGCCGTGACCATCGGTGCCGACGACAGCGCCGAGGAAGTGCTGGAGACCATGTCGCAGCACCAGGTGCGGCGCCTGCCGGTGATCGACGGCGACCAGCTCGTCGGCATGGTCGCGGTAGCCGATGTCGCCCGCTCCCTGCCGAACCCTGAGGTGGGGCGGCTGGTGGAGGTCCTCTCCTCCGACTGACCGGCCCGAGCCCTCCGGCTGACCGATCCCAGCCCTCCGGCTGACCGGTCCGAGCCCTCCGGCTCAGCGGCCCGGCCGGAGGCGCGGCGTCCGCTGTCGCGGGGGCCGCGGCCCGGCGTTCGGGTCACTCACCGGCCGGGCGCGTTTGAGTACCGGGCACGCGGGCACTGGGGAATGCGGTCTTACAGGGAGGGCGACCGCATGAAACACTCCCGGGCCCGGGCTGCCCGGCGGGCCGCACTGCGCAAGGCGGCCGAGCGAGGCTTCGACGCCGCCGACGAGAGACTGCCCGCCGCTTCGGGGGGCAGGGCCCTGCTGCGGAAGGCTTTCCCGGAACACTGGTCCTTCCTGCTGGGTGAGTTGGCGCTCTACAGCTTCGTCGTGCTGCTGCTGACGGGCGTCTACCTCACGCTCTTCTTCGACGCGGAGATGACGCAGGTCCGCTATGACGGGCCGTACGAGCCGCTGCGCGGCCAGTGGATGTCGACCGCGTACGCCTCCACCCTGGAGATCAGTTTCGAGGTGCGGGGCGGCCTGCTGATCCGCCAGATCCACCACTGGGCGGCGCTCCTGTTCGCGGGAGCCATCGGCCTGCACATGCTGCGGATCTTCTTCACGGGGGCCTTCCGCAAGCCGCGCGACGTCAACTGGCTGGTCGGGCTGACCCTGTTCGTCGTCGCGCTCGCCGAGGGCTTCTCCGGCTACTCCCTCCCCGACGACCTGCTCTCGGGCACCGGGCTGCGGATCGCCGAGGGCGTCATGCTGTCGATCCCCGTCGTGGGCACGTATCTGGCGCTGTTCGTCTTCGGCGGGCAGTTTCCCGGACACGAGATCATCGAACGGCTGTACCCCCTGCACATCCTGCTGCTCCCGGGCCTGCTGATCGCGCTGGTCGTCGTCCATCTGATCCTGGTGGTCTACCTCCAGCACACCCACTGGAGCGGCCCAGGACGTACCAACAAGAACGTCGTCGGGCACGCGATGGTGCCCCAGTTCGCCGCACGTTCGACGGGGCTGTTCTTCATGGTGGCCGGAGTGATCGGTCTCCTCGCCGCCGTGGGGCAGATCAACCCGGTGTGGGATTACGGTCCCTACAACCCCGGCCAGGTATCGACGGCGGCCCAGCCCGACTGGTATGTCGGCTTCCTGGAGGGCTCGCTGCGGCTGATGCCGCCCTTCGAGACGACGCTGTTCGGGCACACCCTGATGTGGAACGTGCTGGTGCCCGCCGTCATTCTGCCGGGGCTGATGTTCGCCCTGCTGTACGCGTATCCGTTCTTCGAACGGTGGATCACCGGTGAGGACGAGACGCCGCACGTGTGCGACCGTCCACGGAACCGCCCGGTGCGCACCGGGCTCGGTGCCGCCGGGATCACCTTCTACGGCGTCCTGCTGCTGGCCGGGGGCAACGACGTCATCGCGGACACCTTCACCGTCTCCCTCAACGCCCTGACGTGGGCGTTGAGGGTCGCGTTGGTGCTGGGTCCGCCGGTCGCCTACCTGCTGACGAAGCGGCTGTGCCTGTCGCTTCAGGAGCGGGACGCGCAGCGGGTGTCCCACGGCGAGGAGACCAGTTGGGTGCGGCAGTCGGTGGAGGGCACCTTCAGCGCGGACCACGAGCGGCTCGCACCGGGCGAGCGGTTCCGCCTGGTGGCCCAGCGCTTCCCCAGGCCTCTCGAAGCGCCCGAGGGGGCGGGCGGAACGCGCCGGTTGCGGGCGGCGCTCAGCCGCTGGTACTACCAGGACGCGATCTCACCGGCCTGGCGGACCATCGGCCACCAGCCGGAACGCGCTCAGGCCGCGGTGTCGGGCGCGGGCCGGGGCCCGGTGCGGGAGCCCGGCGCGCAGGGGCGGCAGTCCGCACACCGCTGTCCGCGCCAGGAACACTCCTCGCGCCGGGGCCGGCCGCAGGACGCATCCCCGGCTCCCGGGCCCCGGCAGGAGGGCGCGGCGCGGCGGGCGCTCAGTGGTCGGTCCGCGCGTACTGGAAAACGAATCCGCACACCGCGGCGCCGGTGACACCCACCCCGATCAGGAAGAGCCACAGCCCGATGACCGTGCCGGCGCCCAGCAGCGCGACGCCGAGCGCGGTCATGGCGGGCCATGGGCTGCGGGCGGGGAAGAAGTCCAGCGGCCCGCCCCGTTCGTAAATCTGGCCGTCCCTGCGGTCCTCGGGTCGTACGCCGCGGCGCTTGTATTGCACCGCGAGGAAGAACGAGACCAGCGACGCCATCAGGCACGCGATCAGGACGGCGGCGGTTCCCGCGGGGTCCTGGGACCAGATCGCGTAGGGCACGGTGACGCAGGCGAAGAAGCCGGCGACGCCCGCGAAGAGGACGGCTTCGAGTTTCACGAGGGCATCCCCTTCGTGGGCGGCTGCTGGGAGGCGGGGTCCTGTATGGCGGGTGTTCCCGGGCTGGGCGGCTCGTCAGGTCCGACGGGAACCACTCCCGGGCTTTCGGGGGCGCCCGGCTCCACGAGGGCCGCCCCTTCCTCGGCTTCCGGGTGGTGGAGCCAGAAGGCGGGCGAGTCGGAGCGGATGGTCGGCAGGGCGACGAAGTTGTGGCGGGGCGGCGGGCAGGAGGTCGCCCACTCCAGGGAGCGGCCGAAGCCCCAGGGATCGTCCTCGCCGACCTTCCGGGTGTGCGTGGTCGTCCACCACACGTTGTAGGCGAAGACGAGGGTGGAGACGCCGAGGAGGAAGGCGCCGAGTGAGGAGACGGTGTTGAGGAGGGTGAAGCCGTCGGCGGGCAGGTAGTCGGCGTACCGGCGGGGCATCCCCTCGGCGCCCAGCCAGTGCTGCACCAGGAAGGTGGTCTGGAAGCCGACGAGCGTCATCCAGAAGTGCACTTTGCCCAGGCGTTCGTTCAGCATCCGTCCGGTCAGCTTGGGCCACCAGAAGTAGAACCCGCCGAACATGGCGAAGACGACGGTGCCGAAGAGGACGTAGTGCAGGTGGGCGACGATGAAGTAGCTGTCCGTCACGTGGAAGTCGAGCGGCGGTGAGGCGATCAGGACTCCGCTGAGGCCGCCGAGGAGGAAGGTGACGAGGAAGCCGACGGACCACAGCATCGGCGTCTCGAAGCTGAGCGCGCCGCGCCACATGGTGCCGATCCAGTTGAAGAACTTCACGCCTGTCGGTACCGCGATCAAAAACGACATGAGGGAGAAGAAGGGCAGCAGGACGGCTCCGGTCGCGAACATGTGGTGCGCCCACACCACGGCCGAGAGCATGGTGATGCTGGCGGTCGCGCCCACCAGTCCGATGTAGCCGAACAGCGGTTTGCGGCTGAAGACGGGGATGATCTCGCTGACGATGCCGAAGAACGGCAGCGCGACGATGTAGACCTCCGGGTGCCCGAAGAACCAGAACAGGTGCTGCCAGAGGATGGCGCCGCCGTTGGCCGCGTCGAAGATGTGCGCGCCGAACTTGCGGTCCGCCTCCAGGGCCAGCAGCGCCGCCGACAGCACGGGGAAGGCGAACAGGGCCAGGATGGAGGTGAACAGCACGTTCCAGGTGAACAGCGGCATCCGGAACATCGTCATGCCCGGGGCGCGCAGGCAGATGATGGTGGTGATGAAGTTGACGGCGCCGAGGATGGTGCTCAGACCGGCCACCGACAGGCCCATGGTCCACAGGTCGCCGCCCATGCCGGGGCTGTGCTCAGGACCGTTGAGCGGCGCGTAGGCGAACCAGCCGAAGTCCGCGGCCCCGCCCGGGGTGAGGAAGCCGCTGACGACCATGAGCCCGCCCAGCAGGTAGACCCAGTAGGTGAAGGCGTTCAGCCGGGGGAAGGCCACGTCGGGCGCCCCGATCTGCAGCGGCATGATCGCGTTGGCGAACCCGGCGAACAGCGGCGTGGCGAACAGCAGCATCATGATGGTGCCGTGCACGGTGAACAGCTGGTTGTACTGCTCTTCGGAGACGAGTTGCATCCCGGGGTGCGCCAGTTCGGCCCGCATCACCATGGCCATGGCGCCGGCCGCGAGGAAGAAGCAGAAGGCCGTGACGAGGTAGAGGTTGCCGATCACCTTGTGGTCGGTGGTCGTCAGCCAGCGCAGCACCATGTCACCGCCCTCCCTCAGCGCCCGAGGCCGCTCGCGCGCCACAGCCGGCTCACGGGCCCCGTGCGCCTGTGCGCCCGTGCCGCACGCCCTGCCACCACCGCGGCGGCACCGGCGACCGCACCGACCGCGGCGGCCGGTGCGGCCAGCCGGGCGGCGCGCCGGTGCCACGCCGGTACGGGCTTGCGCGTACGGTCCTCGTCCCCGCTGCCGGAGCCCTGGTACGCGCGGCGGACCAGTTCGGCCAGGTGCACCGGGCGCTTGCCGGTGCCCGCGTGGTCCATCTGGGTCTTGCAGGAGAAGCCGTTGGCGACGATGCCGGTTTCGGGGGCGGCGTCGCGGACGGCGGGCAGCAGGGCCTGTTCGCCGCAGTCCATGGAGATGCCGTACCTGCCCTGTTCGAAGCCCCAGGAGCCGGCCAGGCCGCAGCAGCCACCGGTCAGGTTCTCGGCGCTCACGCCGAGCTTGTCCAGGAGCTTGAGGTCGGCTTCGGTGCCGCCGGTGGCGCGCTGGTGGCAGTGGCCCCACAGCAGCGCGTCGCCGGCGCTCTCCAGCCGGGGCGGGGTGATGTCGTAGGTGTCGAAGAACTCGGCGAAGTGGTGCACGTTGCGTGCCAGGCGCCGGGCGTCGTTGTCGTGCGGGAGGAGCTTGGTCAGCTCGTCCTTGAAGACGGCCAGGCAGCTGGGCTCCATGCCGACGATCGGGGTGTCGGCGCGCAGGTGGGGCCGCAGCACGTCCAGTACGGTGCGCAGGTAGCGCTCGGCGGTGTCCAGGAAGCCGAAGTCGTAGAGCGGCCGGCCGCAGCACACGTGCTGCTCGGGCATGACGACGGACCAACCCGCGGCCTCGATGGCCTCCACGCAGGCGACGCCGGTGTCGGTGTCGAAGTAGTTGTTGAAGGTGTCGGGGAAGAGGACGACGGGACGGCCGCCGGGGTTGGCTGTGCCGCCGCGCTCGCGGAACCACTGCTGGAGGGTCAGCGGTGCGAAGGCGGGCAGCGGCCTGCGCCGGTCGATGCCGGCGACGAACTTGGCGACGTGCGCGAGTCCGGGCGTCTGGGTGGCGAGGTTGGCCAGTTCCGGCATGCGGGAGGCGAGGCGGGCCGCCTGGTCGATGAAGCCGAAGGCGTACGCGCTGCGCGGACGCCACCTGCGGACCGACTTGTAGTGGTGGTGGAGGAACTCGGCCTTGTAGGTGGGCATGTCCACGTTGACGGGGCAGTCGTTGGTGCAGCCCTTGCAGGACAGGCAGAGGTCGAGAGCGTCGGCGACCTCCTTGGACTGCCAGCCGTCCTTGACGGTCTCGCCGCGCAGCATCTCGTGCAGCAGCCGTGCGCGACCGCGGGTGGTGTGCTTCTCCTCGCGGGTGACCTGGTAGCTGGGGCACATCGTCTGGCTCGGCTCGGGGACGCGGCAGACCCCGATGCCCACGCAGCGCATGCTGGCGTGGACGAAGTTTCCGTTGTCCTCGGCGTAGGCGAACTTGACCTCGGGGTGCGTCGGGTTGAAGTCGGCGCCGAGCTTCAGGTCCTCGTCCAGCCGGTAGGGGTCGACGACCTTGCCCGGGTTCATCCTGGCCTCCGGGTCCCAGATCTGCTTGAACTCGCGCATCGCCTGGACGAGCTCGCCGCCGTACTGGCGTTCCAGCAGCTCGCCGCGCTGCTGGCCGTCGCCGTGCTCGCCCGAGAGGCAGCCGCCGAAGGAGCTGACCAGGTCGGCGGCCTCCTCCATGAAGGCGCGGTAGGTGGCCAGCCCGTCGGCGGTGCGCAGGTCGAAGCTGATGCGCGAGTGGACGCAGCCCTGCGCGAAGTGCCCGTACATGGCGCCGCGCAGCCCGTGTTCGTCCAGCAGGTCACGGAGCGCGGGCAGGTAGTCGGCCAGCTTGTCGGGGGGCACGGCGGAGTCCTCCCAGCCGGGCCAGTGGTCGCCGTCGGGCGGGAAGGCGGTGGCGCCGAGGCCGCCTTCGCGGACGGTCCACAGCTCCTTCGCCGTCTCGGCGTCCTGGTCGCTGGTGGTGATGCGGTCGGCGGCGTAGCCGCGTTCCTCGGTCAGCCACTTCGCGAACCGCTCGGACTGGTCCCTGGCCTCCTCCTTGGTGTCGGCGCCGAACTGGACGAGCAGCCACGCCGCGCCGCCCTGCCGGGGCAGCTGCTCGATGGAGGCGAGGTTCATGTGCTGGAGCTTCTGGTCCTGGATGAGCTGTTCGTCCAGGGCTTCCAGGCCGATGGGGCGGAAGGTGCGGCAGCAGATGTCGGCGTCCCTGGCGGCGTCGACCAGGTGGTCGTACTCGACGACGACCAGCGTGCGCTCCAGCAGCGCGGGGGTGAGCAGCACCTGCGCCTGGAGGACGGTCGCGCAGGTGGACTCGGTGCCCACGAGGGCGCGGGCGACGTTGAAGCCGTTCTCCGGCAGCAGTTCGTCCAGGTTGTAGCCGGAGACGCGGCGCGGCATCTCGGCGATCGAGGGGTAACCGGCCCGGATGGCGTCGGCGTAGCGGTCGCGCAGGTCGCGCAGCTTCGCGTAGATCTCGCCCTTGGGGCCGCCCTCGGCGATGATCGCCTCCAGGTCCTTCTCCTCGTCGACGCCGACCCAGAAGCGGTCGCCCGAGTAGGTGACGATCTCCAGCGCGTGCACGTTGTCGGAGGTACGCGGCCCCGGCCCGTACAGCTGCGCCTGCACCGAGTGGGTGCCGCAGGAGTTGTTGCCGAGGTTGCCGCCGATGACGCAGCGGGAGTGGGTGGAGGGGTCGGGGCCGAAGACGAGGTTGTGCGAGGCGCCGGTGTGGCGGTTGAGCTCCTCGTTGATGACGCCGGTCTGCACGGTGACGCGGCGGTTGTCGCCGTCGACCTCGCCGATGTGGGTGAGGTACTTGGAGTGGTCGATGACGACGGCGTAGTTGACGGTCTCGCCGGACAGGCTGGTGCCGCCGCCGCGGTTGAGGACGGGCGCCCCGTACTCGTGGCAGATCCGGTGGGCGGCGACCACGTCGTCGAGGGTCCTGGGGACGACGACTCCGATGGGGACCTGCCGGAAGTTGGAGGCGTCGTGCGCGTAGAGCGCCTTGGAGGCGGTGTCGAAGCGCACCTCGCCCTCGATGGCGTCCTTCAACGCCTTGGCCAGCTTGCCGACGGCGATCACCTGCCGGGCGCGCGGCGGCCCCGGGACCGTGGGGGAGGTCTTGGCGGGGATCTGCTCGCTGCGGGCTGCGGAGGTCTTGGCCATGAGTGGTCGCCTTCCATCGTGAACTCGTCGGTACTGCTACGGGTGTGCGCCCGGTGCGCCGCCGCGGCGCGGCGGGCGGCGCGGTGCCGTCAGCCGGGGCGGTGGCCGTGGACCCGGTAGGGCTCGGCGTCCGCCCACCGCACCTTCAGGCCCAGCCCGGGGCGGTCGTGTGCGGGCCGCAGCGCTCCGCCGACCGGACGCAGCACGCCATCGAACAGGCGTTCTTCGACTCGTACGTGGTCGTGGAAGTACTCCAGATGGCGCAGCCGCTCCACGGCGCAGAAGGCGTGCGCGGAGGCAGCGGGCGCGCAGTGCGCCGACAGGTCCACGCGGTGCGCCGCCGCCAGCCCCGCGACCTGGAGCAGCCCGGTGACGCCGCCGCAGCGCGTCACGTCGGCCTGGAGGCAGTCCACCGCCCCCGCCTGCAGCAGGGCGGTGAAGTCTCCGAGGACGTAGCCGTACTCCCCCGCGGCGATCTCCAGCCGCCCCGGGCCCTGATCGCGCAGCAGCCGCAGCCCCGCGGTGTCGTCCGAGGAGACCGGCTCCTCCAGCCACCGCACGTCCCACTCCCCTGCCATCCGCCGCGCCCAGTAGAGCGCCTCCTTGCGGCTCAGGGCGCCGTTGGCGTCGGCGAACAGCTCGGTGTCGGGCCCGATGGCCTCTCGGGCCGCCGACAGCCGGGCGGCGTCCTGCCCGGGGTGACGCGAAGTCTTGATCTTCACCCGCGGAATGCCCTGCTCGACCCAGCCGGTGAGCTGGTCGGCCAGCCGGTCGTGCGGGTAGTTGGTGAAACCGCCGCTGCCGTAGACGGGAACCTCGTCGTGCACGGCGGGCAGCAGGCGGAACAGGGGCAGACCGAGCAGCCTGGCCTTGAGGTCCCACAGGGCGATGTCGACGGCCGAGATCGCCATGGCGCCGAGCCCGGGCCTCCCCGCGTTGCGGACGGCGGCGAACATCCGGTGCCACAGGGCCGCGGGCGCCAGCGCGTCACCGCCGGTCACCAGCGGGGCGAGCTTCGAGGCGACGAACCCGGCGGTCGAGACGTCGCCGTAGGTGTAACCCACACCCGTGCGGCCTCCGGCCAGCACCTCGACGACGACCGCGGTCGTCGCCTCCCAGCGCAGAGTGCCGTCCTCCTCGACGCCGTCGGGACCGTCGGTGGGCACGGAGAAGGCGTGGACGCGCACATCCTCGACGCGCACCCCCTCCGCTCCGCCCGCCATCCCGGCGAGGCCGGCCACGCGCTCGGGCTCCGTTTCAGGCGTCTGCCGCGACGCACCCCTCGTGGTCACCCTCCGCCGTCTCCTCTCACCGCCTGGTGACCCCACCGCCTCACCGCACGGGGCCCCGCGGTCTCGCTTCGCCGACCGGTCATGGGTACCTCGCAAGGAGGCGGCGAAACGGGCGGTGGCACGGGCGGACGCACCACGGCCAGGCAGCAGCGGCGCACACCTGACGACGGGTGATACGAGGGGCGCGACGACGGGTGACACGAGGGGGCGCCGCACGGCCGGTGGCACCGGCACGCACACCGCGAACGGTGGCTCAGGCGGAGGCGTCGGCGGCAGCGACCGGTTTGCGGGAGCCCGCGGCGTGGGACTCGGCCTTGGACCGTCGCGTCAGCCACGTGAATGGGAGCACCAATGGCGCAGCAAGTAGCCGACTACGTTCTGGCACGCCTTCGCGAGTGGGGAGTCCACCGGGTCTACGGGTACCCGGGCGACGGCATCAACGGCATGCTCGGCGCCTTCGACCGTGCCAAGGGTGATCCGGAGTTCATCCAGACCCGGCACGAGGAGATGGCGGCGTTCATGGCGTGCGGACACGCCAAGTTCACCGGCGAGGTCGGTGTCTGCGCCGCCACGTCGGGTCCCGGAGCCATCCACCTGCTCAACGGCCTGTACGACGCGAAGCTGGACCACCAGCCGGTCGTGGCGCTCGTCGGGCAGCAGAAGCGGCTCGCCCAGGGCACCCACTACCAGCAGGAAGTCGCCCTCGAACACCTCTTCGCGGACGTCTCGGAGTTCTGCCAGATCGTCATGGACCCGGGCCAGATGCGGCACGTGATCGACCGGGCGTTCAAGACGGCGCTGACCATGCGCAGCGTCGCCACGATCATCGTTCCCGAGGACATCCAGGAGTCCGAGGCCGTACCCTCGCCGCCCAAGTCGCACGGATCGGTCTACTCCAGCGTCGGCTGGAGCCAGCCGCGGGTGCTGCCCAACAAGGACGAGCTGCGCAAGGCGGCCGACGTCCTCAACGAGGGCAAGAAGGTCGCCATGCTCATCGGGCAGGGCGCCGCGAACGCCGAGGCGGAGGTCGTCGAGACCGCGGAGGTGCTGGGCGCGGGCATCGCCAAGGCGCTGCTGGGCCGCCAGGTCGTCTCGGACGACCTGCCGTTCGTCACGGGTCCGATCGGTCTCCTCGGCTCCAAGGCCAGCGACGAGATGATCATGAACTGCGACACGCTGCTCATGGTCGGCACCAGCTTCCCCTACGCCGAATGGCTGCCCGACGAGGGCAGTTGCAAGGGCGTCGAGATCGACATCGACGGCCGCATGATCGGCATCCGCTACCCGATGGACGCCCACCTCGTCGGGGACGCGAAGGAGACGCTCAAGGAGCTGCTGCCCCTGCTCAACCGCAAGGAGGACCGCTCCTGGCGCGAGCAGATCGAGGAGAACGTCCGCACCTGGGACGACGTCCTGGAGAAGCGGGCGGGGCAGACCTTCGGCGGCAAGATCAACCCGCAGGCCGTCGCCCACGAGGTCTCCCCGCTGCTGCCCGACAACGCCCTCCTCACCGCCGACTCGGGCTCCGCCACCAACTGGTGGGCCCGCCACATCAAGCTCCGCAAGGGCATGCAGGCCACCCTCTCCGGCACCCTGGCCACCATGGGCCCCGGCGTCCCGTACGCCATCGCCGCGCGCTTCGCCTACCCGGACCGCCCGGTGATCGCCTTCGTCGGTGACGGCGCGTTCCAGATGAACGGCATGAACGAGATGATCACCGTCAAGCGGTACACCGACCGCATGCAGGGCTCCCCGCCGCTGATCTTCTGCGTCCTCAACAACCAGGACCTCAACCAGGTGACCTGGGAACAGCGCGCCATGGGAGGCGACCCCAAGTACGAGGGATCGCAGTACCTGCCCGACTTCCCCTACGCCGAGTACGCCGAACTCGCCGGCCTCAAGGGCATCCGCTGCGACGACCCGAAGAAGGTCACCTCCGCCTGGGAGGAGGCCCTCGCCAGCGACCGCCCCGTCGTCCTGGAGTTCGTCGTCGACAACGAGATCGCCCCCATCCCGCCGCACATCATGAAGGAACAGGCCAAGAAGGCCGTCAAGGCGGGCATCCGCGACCCCGAACGCACGGGCATCGCCGCCCGCGGCTTCCGGCAGAAGCTCACCGACATGTACGAGAACCTGCCGGGCCGCAAGCACGACTGAGCCGCGGCGCGGGCCGCGGCTCAGCACCCGGTGCCCCCCGCCAGGGCCCGCCCCGAGGCGCACCCGCGCCCCGGGGCGGGCCCGCGTCTTCGCCTGCGGGCCGCCACCCCGGGCCGGGAAGACGGCCCCCTGCCGGGCGCATTTCTGCCGTCTCGCTGACGGTCCGTCTCCTGGCTGACTACCGTGAGCCGCATGGACGATGACTGGGACACCGACCCGGCGGACACGTGGCCACTGCCCCCGGCGTGGATGTGGGGATGCGAGAAGTGCGCGGACCTGTACGGGGCGATGAAACGGGCCGGCGAGGTGTTCAGCGCCGCGCTGGAGGAACTGGGCCCCTCCGTGGACTGCGACCCCTTCGACACGGTCGTCACCACCCAGATCCGGCTCGCCGAACACCTCGCCGTCCAGCACGCCGAACAGCTCCCCGAAGAGGACCCGACGTGCGCCAAGTGCACGTCGCCGGAGATGTTCCAGCTCCCCGAACGTTTCGTCCTCGAACACCGCGCACGCCACCTGTTCGCCCCACCGAGCGTCGTCGACCGGCTGTGAACCCCGCCCGGCGTGCGCCCGGGGCCTCCCCTACAGCCCCCAACGGTGGTTGGCCGTCGCGACCTTCACCGATATGACCTCCGCGCGCGTCGCCGCCCTGAGGTCACCGGACTCCGCCCACCACGCGGGCCCGCCGGGCCTCACGAGCCGCACCGTGCCGTCCTCCGCGACCGTGTGCACGACCCCCGCCGTACGCCGGGCGAGGTCGGTGACGACCTCCCCCGGCTGCCAGCCCGCACCGCTCAACGCGGCTGACCCGCCAACGCCTCGGCCAACCGCTCGGCGGTGGCCAGATTGCAGCCGCCCAGTTCGAGCAGCGGCCCCCGCAGGACCCGGTCGGCACACGAGGCCAGGTCCACGCGGAGCGAAGGCAGCACGACGTCCGCCTCCGCCAGCGCCCGGCGCAGCCGCTCGTACGTCTCCTCCGCCTCGCGGAGCCTGACCAGTGCCGAGTCCGCCCGACGGTTCTCTGCGTGCATCAACAGCGCCTCTCTCCCGAGATTCTCACTTTCCGTGGTCCCAGCGTGGCGCTCCGGACATAATTCGGGGAGAGCACGAGCTGTGCACCTGCGCTTGTCAAGACGCGGAGAACGAGATGACGGCAGAACAGCATGTCGACGGCAACCCCAAGGCCGACCCCAAGGTGTCGACCCTCGCCTACTTCGGTACCGAACTGCGCATCCGCAGAGAGGAAGCCGGACTGAGCCAGACCACACTGGGACGGCGCACGTTCTGCACCCACTCGTACGTGTCACGGATCGAGTCCGGAAGCCGCGTGCCCAGCGAGGAGTTCGCCCAACGCTGTGACGACGCGCTGTGCACAGGCGGGCTGTTCGCCCGCCTGTGGCCCGTCGTGATCGAACACGCCTACCCGGACTGGTTCCGCCCCTTCGTGGACCTGGAGAAGGACGCCACCTGCATCTGGGACTTCGAGAACCAGGTAGTGCCGGGGTTGTTGCAGACGGAGGAGTACGCTCGGGCCCTCTTCGCCGCAGCACGTCTGCCGAACACCGACGAAATGGTTGCGGCAAGGATGACTCGCCAACACATCCTGGAGCGGACCGACCGTTGCCGGCTGTGGGCCGTCCTCGACGAGAACGTGCTCCGCCGAGCGGTCGGTGGACCGCACATCATGGCCCGGCAGTTGGAAGCAGTCCTGGCCGCAGCAGAAGACCCCAGGACCATCGTGCAGGTCGTTCCGTTCGACGTGGGCGCCCACGCCAGTATGGACGGCCCTTTCGCCGGCCTGACCATGAACGAAGGTGCGGACGTCGTCTACGTCGACGGCCGTGCTCGTGGCTACATCAGCGCTGCTCCGGAGGAGGTCGCCGACTACGCCTACGCCTATGATCTGCTGCGAGCCGACGCCCTCTCTCCCAAGGCGTCAATCGACCTGATCGCCGCCAGAGCGAAGGAAATCTCATGATCAGCGCGACCGACCTCCCCGTCAGGGCGTGGCGCAGGAGCAGCTACAGCGGTCAGAACGGCGGTAACTGCCTGGAGGTCGCCGATGGGCACACCGGCGCGGGCCTCCCCGTCCGGGACTCCAAGAACCCCCACGGGCCCGTCCTGCTCTTCACCGACCAGGCATGGACGGCCTTCATCTCACACGTACACGACGGGCAGTCGGATATCCGCTGACCCCCGAACAAAGAGGTACGCGCGATGACCAGCAGTAGGCCATACCAGGCGTGGCGGCGAAGCAGCCACAGCGCCAACAACGGCGGTAACTGCCTGGAGGTCGCCGATGGGCACACCGGCGCGGGCCTCCCCGTCCGGGACTCCAAGAACCCCCACGGGCCCGTCCTGCTCTTCACCGACCAGGCATGGACGGCGTTCGTCTCACACATACGCGACGGGCAGGCCGGCGTCCGCTGACATGGGCCGCCCTCCGGCAGGTGGCGAGGCCCCCGCACCCGGCGGCAACCGCCCACTGCCTCCCCCGTCACCTGTCTGAGCGGTTACGGGAACTGATCAGCCCTCGCCTGCCCTCCTTTCGACCGCGCCCGCAACGGCAGTTGTTCACAGGAGGGGAGGGTGCTGCTGAACAACCTTTCTCAGTGCTGCACTCATCAAGGGCAGGCCGCCGAAGGCCAGGAAATGCGACGGCGTAACGCCGATCTCCTTCCTGACCAACATACGGAGTCCGGTCTGCTCCACGGACGCGGCGCGAGCCCGCGCCGCACGTCATCCGCAGCACGCAACGTGAGACGGGAGAAACGGGATGCGTAAAGCGCTCAAGGCTGGGATCTCTGCTGTGGCGGTGGGCACCGCCCTGTTGGCGGGGGCCGGCTCGGTCCAGGCTGCCGGGCAGTCGACCGGTGCCGACGCTGCCCAGACCGCTCCTCGTGCGCAGTTGGACGGCTGGGAGTACGAGAACTGGTACTTCAGTTTCAACAACTGCTCCGTGGCGGGAAGCAAACTCCAGGGCATCGAGGCGTTCCGATGCGAGGAGAAGGCCGAGCATCTCTGGTACCTCTACGTGCTCCGGTGAACGTCCGGGATCTGACCGGTTCGGTCGGTTGCGGTCCCCGTGCGGGGCGATAGCGCACCCGCTTCAGGGGTGAGGGCCGGCACCCCCGGGTGCCGGCCCTCCAGCGCAGCGCGCCGTGACGAGCGCGGGCGCGGGCGCCGACTCAGAGGCTGCTACCAGCCCCGCCCCTCCGGCAGGCCGTCCAGGCCGGGGGCGGACAGGTGCAGCACTTCGTAGCGCTCGGTCGCCTCCTCGTCCGGCGCGGAGGAGTCCGCCCACACCACGAACCGCAGCAGCTCCCAGTGGTGGGGGTCGACGGCCAGCGCAGCGGTGTGCACGCCTTCATGGCCGCAGAGCTGTCGCAGCTGTTCGGCCTCCCGCTCGATCAGCGCGGACAGGCCGAGTCCGGTGCCGTCCGCGTCGGCGTCGGAAGGTATCGAGGTGAGGCGGCGTGAGGCTGCTCTGGGAAGCGCTGTGCGGGCGGGGCCCGCGTGGCAGGCGATGCCGGTCCCATGCCGGGCGGCAGGGCGGCCGAAGTCCCGGACGATGTTCTGGAACCCTCCGCCGCCGACGAGAAAGTGGGCCATCGCACCGGTGTCGTTCCACAGGTAGAAGGGGGCGTACTGGTTGACCGGCGAGCCGTCGACACCGCGTTCGCGGATGACGTACGCCTTCAGCCCCAGTCCGGCCCGGTCGTCGAGGACGTGGCCGCCCTCGGACACCCGCTTGCGGATGGTCTCCATGTCGTAGTCGGCGGGCAGAGTGATCTCGTACTGCTTGGCATACACGAGCGATGCCGCCTCTCCGCGTGGATGGTCAGTGGGCGAGCAGGCCTGCGAGGTATTCGGCCTCGGTGACGTGCAGGATCTGGCCGAAGGGGTGGCGGTGGGTTGCGGTGTACGGGAGACGCGCATGCAAGGCCTTTCCGCAGTGCTCATGTCGGCAGTGTACATACCAGTAGGTACAGAAGGCCTCGGGTGCTCGGGTTTGCTTCGTGCGAGGGCCCGGGACGGCGACGCCGGTCGAACGCCGAAGGGTGTGCCGGCTCCCTCGGCACACCCTTCGACCGGCGTCAGGCGCCGGACGGGCCCGGGTCCACGGTGACGATGAGGCCGCGCACCTCGTAGCTGCCCAGGTTCTCCTTGACGCGCACGGTGGGCTCACCGCGCATCCGCAGGCCCGGCAGGGCGAAGAGGCGGGTGAGGAAGATGTCGGTCTCCTGGATGGCGACGGCGGCCCCGGGGCACTTGTGGGGCCCGTCGCCGAAGGAGAGGCCGGGGCCGGGGAGATGGCCGTCGGTACCGCGGGCGGGACACACCCGTTCAGGCGCGGGTCCGAACGCGTCGGTGTCGAGGTTGGCGTCGTCGACCCGTATCTCGACGAGTGAGCCCGCCGGAACGGTGACCGTGGCGCCGTCCCCGTCCCCGTCGCCGCCGGGCAGGTCGAGCGGGGCGGTCGTCCGGCGGCGGAGGGCGGAGACGACGGGCTCCAGGCGGAGGATCTCGTGCAGGACGGCGTGTCGTCCTGCCTCGTCGGCGGTCAGGTACTCCTCGCGCAACGCGTCGTCGCCGAAGAGGTGCCAGGCGGCGACGTTCACGAACTCGCGGGTGGTGATCATGCCGGCTGCCGCGAAGGTGACGCACTCGCCGAGGATTTCTCCCGCCGTGCAGCCCTCGTCCAGCAGGTGGGAGAGGAGGTCGTCGCGCCGGGCGTGGCGGCGGGCGCGTACGGCGGGGCGGACGTCGCCGAAGTAGAGCCCCAGCCATGCGGTGTTGCGCCGCAGCAGGAAGCGGAGTGCGCGCAGGCTGGTGTAGCTGGGCTCCTCGAACGTGTCCGGAAAGAAGCGCTCCAGCCGGCGCAGGAGGCCGGGCCTGCTCTCGGTGAGGCCGATGACGCCGGCGGTCACCTCGGCGGCGAGAGCGAAGGAGAGGTCCGACAGGTGGGCGCTGCCCGCCTGCCGCAGCCGGGTGAGCTGCTGGTCGGCGACGCGGATCATCAGGTCGCGGTAGTGCTCGGAGACGCGGCGCGGGGTGAAGTACCGGGCGGTCTGGCGGCGGTGCTCGCGGTGTTCGGGCCCGTCGCGGTAGAGGACGGGGCGCCGTACGGAGGCGGGCAGTTTCTCGACGGTCTCGATGCCCAGCCCCGCCTGTACCGTTCCGCCGGCGCGCAGGGCGGCCCGGCCGGTGCCGTAGGTGGCCACGCGCCACACCCCGTCGGCGTCGTGCCGCACGGGGCACCTGCCGGTCTCCTTCTCGACGAGGGCGGTTTTGCGTCCGCTTCTCTCCCCGGCTGACTCCACTCGCGTTTCCTCCCGACGGCGCGCCGGTGCACCGTCGCACCGGCACGTGAGCGTGCACGTGTGCGGACACTATGCGACGGGGAGGTGGCGAAGGAGTCCGGAACGAGTCAGCCGGGGTTGCCCGTTGAGGCGGCAGGGCACCTACCGGTGTGGCAGGGCACCTACCGGTTCGGGTCCCGAGGCCCGAATACGGCCAGGGCCTCCGCGTCCGAGGCGCGGGCGCGCAGGAAGTAGCCGGCCCATTCGGCGGCCTCCTCGAAACCCGAGCACTCGGTGACCTGCGCGATCGCCGCTTCGATGTCGTAGTCGGTGCGCCGGAGTGTGACGCCGGGGCCGAGGAGTGCCCAGTGTGCGCCGGGCATGCCGTAGGGCATGCCGACACTGCCCGGGTTGACCACCAGACGCCCGTGGGCGAGCCGAACGAACGGCATGTGGGTGTGGCCGAAGACCACGGTGCGGATCTCCTCGGCGACGCCGCCGAGGGCTTCCTGCCAGCGGTCGAGGGCGGAGTCGACCAGGACGACCTCCTCGTCGTCGCCGGGGACGGCGTGGCAGAACAGCACCTGACCCAGCCCCGCGACGGCCAGCTCACGGGTGAGCGGCAGGCTCTCCAGCAGGTCCAGGTGGTCGGGGCGCAGTTGTCCGGCGGCCCACGGGGAGACGGTGTCGGGCATCTGACGGCGCCCCTCGCGGCGGTACTCCAGCAGCTCGCGGTCGGCGTTGCCCCTGAGCCAGACGGCCCGGTCGCCGAGACCGGTGAGCAGGTCGAGGACCTCGGTGGGCTGCGGCCCGGACGCGAGGTCGCCGGTCAGCACGATGCGGTCCGCCGTCCGCACGTCCGGCTCGGCGAGGACGGCTTCCAGTGCGGGGAGCACCCCGTGGATGTCGGACAGGACCGCTACACGCTCCAGCATGGCCTCATGCTCGCCGCACCCGGCGCGCCCGCGTCACGGCTTTCGCCTGCCGCGTAAGTGCGCGCGGAGGCTTGACGTCCGGCCCGGCAGCCGTACACGAGTGGCACGCGGAGGCAGGCGGCGACACGTGTGGCACGCGGAGGCACGCGGCGATATGCAGGGTGCACACGGTGGCACGCGGCGGGTGGCGCTCGGGTGCGCGCGCCCGCTTGTCGCCGCCCTCCCCCGCTGCTTGACTGCGCCACGTCAGTCCGGCTTCCGGGGGGAGACCCATGGAGATCGCGCGCAGACATGTCCTGTCCCTCCTGTCCGCCGCCGGGCTGGCGGCGGTGCTCCCCGCGACCGACGCCACCGCCGCACCGCTCGGCCCCGACGGCACGGGGGCCGGGGCGGTGACCGGAGCCGGGACGACGGCCACGGCCGGCACCGACCGGCTGCTGACGAACGCCGTCGCCGCGTTCGCGGGAACGCGGGGATCCAACGCCCGCCCGGAGACGTCCGCCAAGCTGGCGGCGCTGGCCGAGAGGGCCACCACCAACCTCGCCAAGCTGGAGGCGGCCGGCGAGGGCGAGCTGTTCGAGGGGCTGCCGCTGGGCACGAGGGACGCGCACCTCAACACGACCTTCCGGATGCTGTACGAGATCGCCCTGGCGGCGCGGGCGCCCGGGCTCGGCACCGGTGGCGCCGCGGCACGCCGCCGCGTCGTGGAAGGACTGGCCCGGCTCCACGAGGACTACTACGGCGACCAGTCGCGCGGCTACTACGGCAACTGGTTCACCTGGGAGATCGGTATCTCCACCAGCGCCACGGCGACACTCGTCCTGCTCGCGGAGGAGATCGCCGGGCAGCGTCCCGACCTGACGCGCACCTATATCGCCTCGATGGACGCCTACCTGCGCAACGGCAAGGACGGCGATGTCGATCTGGACTCCCGCTTCCACACCGGCGCCAACCTCGCCGACATCACCACCAACCGCCTCCTCCAGGGCGCCCTCGTCGGCGACGAGGGGCGCATCCGCAAGGCGCTGGAGGACCAGCTCACCGTCTACGCGACCGTCGATCCCTACCGGCTGCGGCACGGTGTGACCGACGGGCACTACGCGGACGGCTCGTTCATCCAGCACGGTTCCGTCGCCTACACCGGGTCGTACGGGAGGGCGCTGCTGACGCGGGCCGTGCAGGCGCTGGGGCTCCTCGACGGGACCGGTTACGCGGACACCGCGGCGCTGGTGCCGGTCGTGCACCGCTGGGTCGCCGACGGCTTCGCGCCGCTCGTCTTCGAGGGCTGGATGATGGAGATCGTCAAGGGGCGCGCGGTCTCGCGCACGGGCGGCGGGTACGCGGACAGCGCCGCTGTCGTGGAGGCCGTCACCGGCCTGTCGGCGTACGCGGACGGCGAGCGGTCGGCGGCGCTCAAGAGCTACGTCAAGCACGTGGCCGGCTCCTCGGCCGACGCCCCCGATCCGGCCCGCTTCGCCTCGCCGCTGACGGTGGTGCGGTACGCGGAGATCCTCAGCGACGCGTCGGTGCCCGCGAAGGATCTCAATCCGGCCGCGCGCAGCACCGCGTTCAACGCCATGGACAAGACGGTGCACCGCCGCCCGGGTTTCGCCTTCGCGCT
Organism: Streptomyces sp. PU-14G; assembly: GCF_041028275.1. Lineage (NCBI taxonomy): Bacteria > Bacillati > Actinomycetota > Actinomycetes > Kitasatosporales > Streptomycetaceae > Streptomyces > Streptomyces sp. PU-14G. The sequence goes on along the minus strand of NZ_JASKYT010000031.1, from coordinate 10,518 downwards.
CTCGCGCAGCTCCGACCGCGTCAGCAAGTACGAGTACATGAGTGGGGAGAACCTGATGCCCTGGTTCCAGGGCGACGGCGCTCACTACCTGTACCTCGCGGGCCAAGACCAGGCGCGCTCGTTCGGCGTCGACTACTTCACCGCCGTCTCCCCGTACGGGCTCGCGGGGGTGACGGCGCCCGAGGAGCGGCGTGAGACGGTGCCCGAGCTGTACGGGAAGCCCTACTACGACAACCCCGGCCATCCGCTGCACTTCACCCCCTCCTCCGCGTCGCAGAACACGTACGTGTACTTTCCGCGCGGCACCAACAGGCACTCGGGCGGCGCGGTGCTCGGCGCCTACGGCGCGGCGGGCATGGTGCAGTCGGACGACGTCGCGTACGCGGAACGCGACCGGCTGCCGGACGACTTCACCGTGTACCGCAACGCGACGGCGACCAAGTCGTGGTTCCTGCTGGACGAGGAGATCGTCGTCCTCGCGGCCGGGGTCGGCGACCGCGGCGGCCGTCCGGTGACGACCACGGTGGACGCCCGCATCGCGGATCCGGACGACGAGCTCGTCGTCACCGGCCGACGAGCCGGTGGCGGTCCCTGGTCCGGCGCGGGCACCGCACGGCTGCGCTGGCTGCGGTACGCCGACGAGACCCGCGGCGGCGCGGTGGGCTACCTCTTCCTGGACAGGAGGCCGCACCCGCTGACCGTCGGCCTGAAGACGGTGACCCGCAGCCGCCGCGCGGTCCGTACGGCGAACCCGGACACGGCCGTGACGCGGCAGGTCTTCAGCGCCGCGTTCCGCCAGGAGGCGGGCGCGGAGCCGCGTTCCTACGCCTGCGCGCTCGTCCCGCACGCCACGCGGCGGGCGCTGGACGCGTACGGCGAGCGCCACGGTCGTCACCGCGCTCTCGGGGTGCTCGCCAACACCACCCGCCTCCAGGCGATCCGGCACTCCGGGCTCGGCCTGCTCGCGGTCAACTCCTTCGCGCGCGGCCGTCAGGCCGTCGCCGGCCTCCACCTCGACGGACCCGCCTCGGTGCTGGTGCGGCGCGAGGGGCGCGAGGGGCGCGAGGSSSSCKMSGATCCCACCATGCGCAGAGACGAGCTGAGTCTGCTGCTGCGCGGGCGTCGGCTGCGCCCGGTCGAGGCCGGGGACGACATCGACGTCCGCCCCACGCGGGGCGGCACGCTCGTGCGCATCCGCACCCGCCACGCCTACGGGCGCAGCTTCGTCGTCACCCTCCGGTAGAGCTTTCTCTGCGAGGCGTGTCGTCCACGTCTCCCCCCTCCGCGGCCGGTGTACGACCGCGCGCACCGATCCGCCGTAGGCTTATTGCGTGCGCCTCGGCGTCCGCCTCGGTGTCCGCGTCGGCGTGCATGTCGGCGCCGACGCCCGCGTCGGCGTCCGCTTCCATGTCGGGGCGGAAACCTTCGCGGAGGGCGGGAGACCGGGCCCGGTGCGGGGTACCCGTGGCGAGTGGCAAGGTCGTCTCCGAGAGGAGATCACTATGAGTGACCAGACTCCTTCGCAGGCCGAGGGCGAGCGTGACGACGACGTCCAGGAGGTCCGCTCCGGGGCGCCCGCCGAACACCGCAAGGCAGCACAGCACCCGGACTGCCCGCGCACCACGCCCTCGCAGGCGGAGGGCGAACGCGACGAGGAGTCCGGCAAACGCTGAGGGGCAGCGGGCCGGCCAGCGCTCCGGGCGACGGGACAGCCGCCAGGGGCCACCGGTCCGCCGGTCAGGACCCGTCGGCGAGCTGGTCCGCGCGGGCGGTCGCGTCGTCGGCCTTGCGGCGGGCCTTGCCCACCGCGCGCTCGGCCCGGCGCAGCCGGTCCCGCGCGGTGCGGACCCCGGTGCGGGCCTGCTGCTGCTCGCGCTCGGCCTCGCGCAGCTCCTCTCCGAGAGCGGTCACGCGCTGCTCCGCCTGGTCCTGTCGCTCCTCGGCGCGGTCTTCCGCCTCCCGCGCGGCGCGCTGTTCGTCCTCCCGGGCTTCCAGCGCGCGCTGAGCCTCGCGGGCCTGTTCGCGGGCGCGGGAGAGCTGCTGCCGGTGGCGGCGTTCCCTGTCCTGCCCGGCCTTGTGCCCGGCGTCCCGGTCCCGGTCGCTCTGCGACGAACGGCGGTCGCTCTTGGACGAGCGGCGGCGCGGCGCTGCGCCCGCCGAGGTGGTCGTTCCCCCGGCTCCGGCCCGCTCTCCGGTTCCGGCGGTTCCGGCGGAGCCGGGGGCGAAGCCGACCGGCGGGGCGAGCGGCCTGTCGAGGCGGCCCGCAGCCCAGTCCCGACCGGCCTGCGGGTCGGCCAGCGCCGCGTGCAGCGTGTCCGCGACCTCGCGCCGGGCGGCCTCGCTGATGCGGTGTCCGTACTGGGCAGCCAGCTCAGCCGCCTCCCTCGCGAGCCGGGCGGTCACCTGGTGCTGGCGGGCCGACAGCTCCCGTAGCTGCGCACCGTCCAGGTCGCGGTGCGCCTGCCGCAGCGCCTCGCCCAGCTCCAGGAGCAGGCGGACCTGTTCGGGCTGCTCACGGACCAGCAGGTTGCCGGCCCAGGCCGCCAGGGTGGGGCGCCGCAGACGGTGGATCCGCCCGGCCAGCTCCCGCGCTCCCGCCTCCCGCGCCTGCTGGGCCCGCTGCTCGCGGGTGGCGGTGAAGTCGTCGGGTGGCAGCCCGTACAGCTCGTCGGTGACGTCGTCCAGGTCCACCTGTCCTCCCGAACGATGCGAGGCGATGTGCGGCGATGCGCGGCAATGTGCAGCGATGCGCGGCGATGTGCGGCCGATGCGCGGGTGCACCAGCGGTACCCCGCGCGGCCTCCGGGGCCTCGCGGGGTGGCGGAAAAGCACTCGGTGGCGGCGCAGCGTCACCCCTGCGGGAGACCGTCACCCTTTCGGCGGAATGCGGCAGCTCCATCATTCAAACGGCGCATCGCGGGACATGCTGTGAGTGACCACCTTGTCAGGAAGAAAGGCAGCTCAAATGCGCAAGTTCCGTCCCGTGCTCGTCGCCGCGGCAACCGCTTTCACGGCTCTCGCACTGGGCAGTGGAACCGCCAGCGCGGCGACCGGTGACGTCACCGTGTTCGAGACCGAATTCCAGCCGCTCACTCGCTACGAGAACCCCGAGGGCTGTCACAAGCTGCCTCCCGCCGCGCATGTGCTCACCAACAACACGGACCAGCCGGTGAAGATCTACGGCGATCCGTTCTGCATGACGCCCAGCCTGACGGTGCAGCCGGGGCACGGCTCGCACGTCGCCCCGGGCAGCGGCAGCTTCTCCGCCTGAGGCCGCTCCGTCTCGCGTACGGAATCCGTAGAGGGAACGGCATACGGGCAGAGAGGTACGCATGACATGTGACCTGGCCGTCGTCGGCCTGGGGTACATCGGATTACCACTGGCCCAACGGGCCTGCGCGGTGGGGTTGTCGACGGTCGGCTACGACGTTTCCGCGCCGGTGGTCGACGGCTTGCGGGCGGGCCGCTCGCACGTCGACGACATCAGCCACGCCGAGGTGGCCGCCATGGGCGCCGCGGGCTTTCGCGCCACCACCGACCCGTCGGTGCTCGCGGGCGCCGGCACGATCGTCGTCTGCGTGCCCACCGGGCTGAGCCCGGCAGGCGACCCGGATCTGGACTCCCTCAAGGCTGCCGTCGGTGACGTGGCCGCGCAGCTGCGCCCCGGCACCCTGGTGGTCGTCGAGTCCACCAGTCATCCGGGCACCACAGAGGAGATCGTGCGGCCCCTGTTGGAGCGGGGCAGCGGCCTGACGGTGGGTGAGGACTTCCACCTGGCGTATTCACCGGAGAGAATCGACCCGGGGAATTCCTCGTTCACGATGAGCAACACACCTCGCGTGGTGAGTGGCTGCACCCCGTTATGCGCGAAACACGCCGTCGCTTTCTACAGCCGGCTGGTGGACACCGTGGTGGTGGCCAGAGGCACGCGGGAAGCCGAGATGGCGAAACTGCTGGAGAACACCTACCGGTACGTCAATATCGCACTGGTCGACGAAGTCGCGCTCTTCTGCGACAAGATGGGCATCGACATCTGGGACGTGCTGTATTGCGCCGCCACGAAACCCTTCGGTTTCACCGCGTTCAGTCCGGGCGCGGGCGTCGGCGGCCACTGCATTCCCGTCGATCCGCGGTATCTGGCGGTGAAGGCCGAGTCCGAGGGCTTCTCCTTCCACATGCTCTCCGCGGCGAGAGACGTGCTGGGCCGGATGCCCCGCCATGTCGTCCAGCGGGCGGCCGGTCTGCTCCAGGCGCAGGGCAGATCCTTGCGCGGGGCCCGGGTGCTGCTGCTCGGGGTCACCTACAAGCCGGACATCGCCGACACGCGCGAGTCCCCCGCCTTCACCGTGGCCGCGCTGCTGCGCTCCGGGGGCGCCGAGGTCTCCTACCACGACCCCTACGTTCCCTCCTTCGACTGCGAGGGGACCCCGCTGAGTCGGAGATCCGACCTGGCCGGGGCGCTGGCCGACAGCGACCTCGCGCTCCTGCTGCAGGACCACTCCTGCTACGACCCGATGCTGCTGGCCAGGGCGCAGTGCCCCGTGCTGGACACGCGCGGCAGAACCGCGGGGGTACGCGTCACCCGTCTGTGACGCCCCCTCCCCCGTGGCCGGGGCCCGCTCGGGCCCGGCCCTCCACAGACTTGCGTGCCCCCAGGGGAGAAGCACGCGAGGGCGGCGCGGGCACGGAACGCCCAGGCGCCGTCTTGCCACCGCACAACCCGAAAGGAAACCGGCATGACCACTGCCATCGCGAACGACCGTCTGCAGAGGCGCTTCGACAAGTGGGACGCTGACGCCAACGGCGTCCTGGAGAGGGGTGACTTCCACGAGGAGGCCGCCAAGATCGCGCACGCTTTCGGCAAGTCCCCGGACTCCCGGGAGGTGGAGGCCCTCAAGGACGCCTTCGACGGGCTCTTCGACTACCTCGCCCGGGAGGCGGGGGTCGGCGCCGCCGGAGCCGTCACCAGGGACCAGTTCCTCCAGGTGACCGGGGACCTGATCTTCCGGGGCGGCGAGGCCAACTTCAACCGCGTCCTGGGCCCGGTGGTCAAGGGCATCATCGGCATCTGCGACAAGAACGCCGACGGGCAGATCAACGCCGACGAGTTCCAGGCGTGGCTGTCGGGCGTCGGGGTCAACCGCGCCGAGGCGAAGGAAGCCTTCCAGCAGGTGGACACCAACGGTGACGGCGAGCTCTCGCTCGAGGAGCTGCTCGCGGCGGTCCGCGAGTACCACTTCGGGCGGCTCGACGTCGAGCTGCTGGGCTGAGACCGGCAGCGGCGCACAACAAGCCGGTGGCCCCGCTGAGCGGGGCCACCGGCCTTTCTCTGTGCGGTGCGAGCGCCGTGTGAGCGGCCGGCCGAGGCGGCGACAGCTCACACGGCGTGGGCGGTCACGGTTCACACGGCCTGGGTGAAGGAGACCGGCAGCTCGGGGCGCAGTTCGAGATCCTCGCCCGTGAGCAGACGGCCGGCGTCGATGAGGATGTTGTAGTGGTTGGGGAAGTGGCAGGCGTCGAAGCCGAGGACGGTTCCGACGTGTACGCCACCGATCCACACGTCGTCGCCGCGGTCCAGAACCCCCGCGCACGACAGCTCGACGAAGCCGAGGAAGCCCACCCGGTCGATGCGGGTTCCCGGGGCGGTCTCCCGGTGGTCGGTGGTGACCAGTTCGTGCACCTCGCCGCGGCGCACGCAGCGGCTGGCGTGCGGTTCCAGGCTCATGCCGCGTTCGGTCCTGCGGTGCAGCAGCACCTTGACGAGCGCGCCGTGCACGGGACGCTTCGCCCCGCTCTCCCGCGGCGCCTTCGGCGCCTCCTGCGTCCACGCCGGTGCCGGCGTCCTTGCCGCCGTCAGTGCCGGTGTCCGCTCCGCCGTCGGTGTCGGCGTCCGCTCGGTCATCGGATCTGCTCTCCTTCCGCCGCCCGGGCAGGCGGCTCCTCGCGGTCGTAGGCGTCCGCCACCAGCTCCAGCGCGGCGAGCCCCCCGTCCGCCCGCGTCCCCGTGTGCACGGCGTGCGCGAAGTCGTCGAGGATTCCGGCGTACTCATGCCACAGCGACGCCTTGAATCCGGGATGCAGTGCGAGCATGTCGGCGTGCAGGACGGTGCCGTCCGCCCTTTGCACCTGGAGGTCCTTCGTCTCGCCCGGCCAGCTCCAGTCCAGTTCCACGCGTGCCGTCCTGCCCCCCTGACCGCGCAGGTCGATGACGGCCTGGCGGTCGACGCCCTGCGCGTCCCGTGCGACGGCGGCGCGGTCGACGGTGACCTCGCCGATCAGCAGCCGCACGAGGTCGAAGGCGTTCGGTCCGTTGTCGGCGACGCAGCCGCCGCCGCAGCGCTCCGGGTCGAGATACCAGGTGTCGCCCTGGATGTGTTCCTCGATGCGCTCCAGATAGCGCACGCGCACGGAGGCGATGCCGCCGCCGGTGGACAGCTGCCCGCGCAGGCGGGCCACGGCGTCGTTGTAGCGGCGGTGGAAGGCGGTGAACAGCGGGGTGTCCGTCTCCGCCGCGAGCGCGCAGAGGGCCCGCCCCTCGGCCACGGTCAGGGCGAGGGGTTTCTCCACGCACACGGCCACGCCCGCGCGCAGCGCGTCACCGCACACCGAGGCGTGCACGTGGTTGGGGACGGCGACGACGACGGCGTCGAGGTCGCACTCCGCCAGCATCCTGCGGTGGTCGGTGAAGCAGGACACGCGCCCGTGGTGGGGCCGCAGGGCCGGGCCCCGCACGTCGCACAGCGCGGTCAGCTCCCAGCCGGGCGCGGCGTCGATCGCGGCGAGGTAGTACCGCGAGATCGCCCCGAGGCCGATGAGCCCGATACGGCGGAAGGTCATCGGACACCGCCCTGCGCACCTGCGGCCGGACGCGCGGAGTGCGGCAGGAGACCCAGCCCGACGAGTTCCTCGTACAGGTGCGCGGGCAGCGGAACGCCCTCGTCGCGGCGGACGCGGGCGCGTTCGGCCTCCCACCAGCCCGGGTAGCGCACGCCGGTGTGCCCGTCGGCGGGCGGGCACTGCGTCAGCGTGCCGAAGAGGGAGCGGGCCTCGGCGCGGAAGTCCTCCTCGGCGCGGAGCGCGCCGGGCGCCACGGCCAGGGCGAGGAAACCGATGTCGTCGTCACGGCCGTGCGGACGCCCGTCGCCCGCCAGCGCGTCGGGGGACGGGCCCACGCCGGCGCCGGGCAGCAGCGCCGCCAGCATCTCGACGGCCAGTCCCAGCCCGTACCCCTTGTACGCGCCGGTCTCCGGATCTCCGCCCAGCCACCGCAGGTACGCCTCGCCGCGGTCGAAGGCGGCCGGGTCGGTCACCGGGGCACCGTCCGCGTCCTCCAGCCAGCCGGCGGGAATCGACTCGCCGCGGCGGGCCGCGGTGCGGATCCGCCCCGTGGGCACGGCCGTTGTGCTCATGTCCAACACGAACGGGTGGTCGTCGTCCAGGGCGGGCGCGGCGACGCTGAGCGGATTGGTGCCGAGCATGGCGAGCGCCCCGCGGGGCGGCCGGGCGATGCGCTGGCCTCCGCAGTTGCCCGCCAGGACACCGATCATGCCCTGTCGGGCCGCGCGTGCCGTGTGGTAGCCCGCGCAGCCGAAGTGCGTCGCGTTCCGTACGGACACCAGCCCGACGCCGTGTCGTCCGGCCCGTTCCGCGGCCAGGTCCATGGCGTGCGCCGCGCTCCACAACCCCAGGGAGCGACGGGAGTCGATCAGGACGCAGGCGCCCAGGTCCGTCACCGTGCGGGGCTCGGCCGCGGGGTCGGCGCGGCCCGACTCCAGCAGCGGGAGGTAGAGGCGGGTGAGGTTGAACAGCCCGTGGGAGCCGAGCCCGGCCAGGTCGCCGTAGCACAGGGCGTCCGCCGCGGTGGCCGCCCTGGCCTCGGGCACGCCGCGCGTGGTGAACGCCTCGCGCGCGGCCACCAGCAGCTCGCCGTGGTCGACGGTCACGGTGTCGGGGGCGGCGTCAGCGACGGTGTCGGTGGCGGTGTCGGTGGCGGTGTCGCGGCCGGGGCGTGGGCCGGTGCCGGCGGGGGCGTGCGCGTGGGGCGGCCGGGGCGCGGTGTGCTGGTCTGGTGGTGTCATGCGGGGTTTCCTTTGCTGGACGTGCCGGGCTCGCCGGGCTCACTGGACTGGCCGGGTTCGCCGGGTTCGCTGGGCTCACTGGACTCGCCGGGCTCACTGGCCTCGCCGGGCCTGCCGGGCCTGCCGGGGTCGCTGTGCGGCGTACGGGCGCGCAGCCGGTCGGTGAAGGAGAGCAGCAGTGCCCGTACCTGCGCGGCGAACGCCTCCAGGTCGGCGAGGGCGACGAACTCGCCCGCCGCGTGGGCGTTGTTGGCGTCCAGGCGGCCGGGCCCGAGGACGGTGGTGTAGGTGCCGGGGATGCCGTGCATCCAGAGGGCGTCGCAGGTGAACGCGGGTTCGGTGGCCGTCTGACGGGGCACTCCGGCAGCGGCGAGCACCTCTTCGGCCTCCAGGTCGCCGAGCTGGTCGGCGCGCAGCGCCGGCAGGCCCCGCTTGTCCCACTCCAGCCTGGTCAGCGCGGCGGCCTCGGCCGCGGTGCGCGCGAAGTCGCGGATCCCGGCGAAGCGGGCGGTGAACGCGCGCAGGCCGTCGGCGACGGTGTCGCTGAGCGCCCGCTCAGCGGCGGCGCCCTCGGCCGTGTCCGCATAGGCGACGTTGACCAGCAGACTGCCCGTGCCGTAGACGCGGTTGTGCGCGTGCCCGGTGTGCAGTCCGGCGACGCACGCCGCGCCGACGGCGTGGGCCCGAGCCGGATGCGCCTCGAACTCGGCGGCCAGGTACTGGGCGAGGAAGCCCAGGAGGACGGTGGCGTTGTGGCCGGCTTCGGGGCGGTCGTCGATGGCGTCCTCGCCCGCCACCGTCACGCGTGCCGTCATGGACGCGGTCGCCCGGGGCAGGTGACGCAGCCCGGTGGGTTCGCAGAAGACGTTCAGCCTGCCGACGTACCCGGCCTCGACGAGCGGGCGGGTACCGAACGTGCCCATGGCGCCGCCCTCTTCGCCGCACACCGCCTGCACGAGCACGGCCACCTCGCGGCCGAGGGCCGGCTGCGCGGCAGCCGCGGCGCGTACCCCGGCCAGCAGCGCGACAGCGGGGCCCTTGGCGTCGACGGCGCCGCGTCCGGTGAAGCGCTCCCCGTCGAAGGTGACCGGCTCGCTCCCGGCGACGGTGTCGAGGTGCACGTTGAACATGACGGTCTCCCGGCGCGGTCGCGCGGGCCCCAGGCGCAGCACCAGGCTGGGCTGCCCGGCGAGGAAGGCCGGGTTCCGTGCGGCGGCCCGCACCGCGGCGGGTACGTCGTCGCGCCGCAGAGCGGCCGGATCGGGTGCCGCGTGCCGCACCACGTGCAGGCCGGCCGCCCTGGCCGCCTCGGCGTAGGCGCGCTGGGCCTGCCACAGCCGGGCCGGTGCGTCGGACTCGCCCGCCTCCAGCGGGCTGACGGTGGGGGTGTGCAGCAGATCCAGGAGCAGTGCGTGGTCGGCTTCGGTCAGCAGGGCGGCGGGCGGCCCCGCGCTGCCGCGCCTCACGGCGTTCCCGCGATCCGGCCGGCGGTGTCGCGGTGCGGTGCGAGGAGGTTTTCGAGCCGTCGTCCCGCCGCCACGAACGGGCGCGCCGCGCTGGCGTCGGCGCTCACCCCGGCGTGCGGCTGCGCTGACAGGTGGGGTTCGAGGGAGAAGGCACCGCGGTAGCCGCCCTCCAGCAGGGTCCGCAGGCAGTCGGCCACCCGTGCCTCACCGTCACCGGGGAGTACGTAGTCGGTGCTGCCCTGGGGGGTGGTGCGGGCGTCCTTGATGTGGACGTGTTCCACGTAGGGCAGGATCTGCCGCAGCAGGGCGCCCGCGTCGTAGCCGTAGGGGACACCGTTGCCGGTGTCGAACAGCAGGCGCAGCGCCGGGCTGTCGGTCTCCCGCAGCAGCCGGAGTACGCGGGCGGCGTCCTCCCCCGCCCAACCGGCGCAGTTCTCGTGCAGGAGGGTGACACCTGCCGTCTCCGCACGGCGGGCGAGACGGCCCAGCCGGTCGATGACCTCCCTCGCCCACTCCCCCTCCGCCAGCCCGTCGTTGGGGTACGACATGACGCGCACGAACCGGCAGTCCAGTACGGCGCACTGGTCGAGCAGCGTCTCCAGCTCGGCCAGGTCGGTCTCGAAGGGCGTGGTGACGGGCCGCGCCCAGTTGCCGATCCGGGAGGCGAGGCAGATCACCTGGAGATCCGCGCTCCGCAGCCGGTGGGCGAGGGCGCGCACCGCTCGGGGAGCGAGGTCGCCGAGGGCGGTCCGCTCGACGGTGCGCAGTTCGATGCGGCGCCAGCCCAGTTCGCGTATGGCGGCGATCTGGCCTTCGAGGTCGGGGGCCGCCTCGTCGCCGATGCCCGCGCACCGGTCGGCGAACACGCCTGGCGAGTGGTTTCCTTCAGCGGGCACGGGCGTCCTCTTCGGCGGAGAGCGGGTCGTCTTGGGCGGGCAGCGGGGCGTCTTGGGCGGGCAGCGGGGCCTTCGGGG
>NZ_JASKYT010000309.1:0-8831 GCF_041028275.1 Streptomyces sp. PU-14G | reverse complement strand
CCGCCCAGCAGCGCCAGGCCGATGATCAACGTCCCGGAGCGGAACTCGATCACCGTCACCAGCAGACCGATCAGCACACCCGCGCACACGGCCAGCAACGGCCACTGCCGGTAGGGGGCCGGGTGGTGCCCTCCGACCGCGCGTCCGCCGCCCTCGGGCCGCGCGGTGTCCCGTGTGAGCACGGGAAAGCGCCGCGAACGCCTGCGCGGCGCGGCGGTCGCCTGCCGTCCCCCGTCGGGCGGCTGATCCCCGGCGGCAGCCGACTGCTGTCCGCCGGCCTCCGACTGCTCGGCGTCCGCCGCCTGCCCATCGGCCTCCGACCGCCCGTCGTTCGCCGACCGCTCGGAGTCCTCCGACCGCCCGTCGTTCGCCGGCTGCTCGGCGTCCGCCGGCTTCTCCGTGCGCGTCGCGGGCTTCGTCCCCGCCTCGTTCTCCTTGCTCATGGCCGCCCTCAGCGCGCCGCCGCTTCGGCCGCTTCCACGACGTTGACGAGCAACTGGGCCCGCGTCATCGGGCCGACACCGCCCGGGTTGGGCGAGAGCCAGCCGGCGACCTCGGCGACCCCCGGATGCACATCCCCCACGATCTTGCCGTTCTCGTCCCTGCTGACGCCCACGTCGAGCACGGCGGCGCCCTCGCGTACGTACTCCGGCTTGATCAGGTGGGGCACCCCTGCGGCGGCGACGACGATGTCGGCCTGGCGCAGCGCCTGGGGCAGGTCGCGGGTACCGGTGTGGCACTGGGTGACGGTCGCGTTCTCGCTGCGCCGGGTCAGCAGCAGCGGCAGCGGCCGGCCCGCCGTCACACCGCGGCCGACCACGACGACGTGGGCGCCGTCCAGTTCGACGCCGTAGCGGCGCAGCAGCACGATCATGCCCTGGGGGGTGCAGGGCAGCGGCGCGGGCTTGTTGAGGACGAGTCGGCCCAGGTTCGTGGGGTGCAGCCCATCGGCGTCCTTGGCCGGGTCCATCAGCTCCAGCACCCGGTTGACGTCGATGCCCTTGGGGAGCGGGAGCTGGACGATGTAACCGGTACAGGCCGGGTCCTCGTTCAGCTCGCGGACCACCGCTTCGATCTCTTCCTGCGTCGCGGTGGCGGGGAGCTCGCGCTGAATGGAGTTGATGCCGATCTGCTGGCTGTCGCGGTGCTTGCCCGCGACGTACTTCTGCGAGCCGACGTCGTCGCCGACGAGCAGGGTGCCGAGGCCGGGCGTGACGCCCTTGGCCTTGAGCGCCTCGACGCGCGCGGTGAGATCGGACTTGATCGCGGCGGCGGTGGCCTTGCCATCGAGAATCTGGGCGGTCATGCGCCCATCCTCGCGGATGCGGGCCCCGTCTCTCCACTCAGGCTCCGCCGGCGCCGCGCTCGGGTCGGTCGTGCGAGTCCTCCGGCCGGATGTGCGACCGCGGGTCACCCGCTCGGCGGTGCCACGGCAACGGGAGGGCAAAGGCCGGTTCATGTGCCTGTCTGGTGCCCGTACGTTCCGTTGTGACCGGGCACGCAGGGTCAGTAGCGTGCGCGGCGTGTTCAGCGTGATCATTGTCCCGGACGGGTGCCGGGGACCTGAGGAACAGCACCGGCTGGAGCCGGGTCATACGCTGCGTTTCGGCCGCACGGCGCCCGCAGGCAGCGGTCTGGCCGTCCCGCACCCGGCCGTGGCGTGTGCGGCCGGGGAGATCACGGCGACCGGCGCCTTCTGGACCCTGACCAACTTCAGCCGTGACCAGTCCTACGTCGTCGAGAACCCGGAGAGCCCGGGAGAACGCCTCACAGTGGCACCGGGGCGGGCGGACGCGCCGGTGCCGTTCGAGTTCGCGCGCGTGCGGCTGTGCGCCCGGGATCCCCGCCCCGGCTGCGGTTTCGACGTCCTGGCGCCCCGCCACGACTATCTGGCGGCGGATGGCGGGCCTCGCGGTCCGGGCGGCACCCTCGACGCCGCCGGGGACGGTGAGGGGGCCGGCGCCGCGGCGGAGACGGAGGACTGGCTGTTCGACCCGTTCCCCCGCCCCTACCCGCTGGACCACACCTGTCGCTACTTCCTCGTTCTGGCCGCCCTGTGCGAGGAGGCGTTGCGCGCGGGCGACACGACGGCCTGCGACGCGCCCGGCGCCGACCAGCCAGGCACACGCCACGGCAGCCGGCCGGGCACACGCCACGGCAGCCGGCCGGGCACGCGCCTTGGCGACCAGCCGCACGCACGCCACGCCGACCAGCCGAAGGCGCCGTGCGTCGAGGAGCTGACGGAACGGCTGCGGCCGGTTTGGCCCGAGGTCACCGCCACCGCCGTGCGGTGGAACCTCGACTACCTGCGGATGAAGCTGGGACTGCGCGCTCAGGACGGCCCGGAGGCCGCCCGTGCCGCCCTGGTGCGCTTCGCGCTCAGGTTCGACCTCGTACACGAGGGACACCTGGCACTGCTGGGCGGACAGTTGGTCTGAACACCGGACCGCCACGGTGGTCACCGTGCGCCTGACCCCGCGTTGCGGATTCGCCACAGTACGGAAACCCGGCTGGACAGTCCGACAGTCCGACCACCACCATTGTGGGACGGCGTCGGGCGCTTCAGGGTGGGCCGGCGGTGCGGCGCCGTACCGGGGGAGGCGACATTGCTGAGGGCAGGCCGTGGTTCTCCGGAGTCACTCGGCCCGATCCGCTCCCTCAACGCCGTCGGAGGAAACAGCTCGTGAGCTACCCACCGCCCCCAGGACAGAGTCCCCACAATCCGTACTCGGCGCCGCAGCAGCCCCAGCAGGGCGCCCCCTACGGATATCCCCAACAGGGCGCCCCGGCCCCTTACAGCTACCCGCAGGCCGGTATGCCCGCCTACCCGGGCGGTGGCATGCAGCCCACCGTCAGCATGCCCGGGGTGGCCGTCACCGCACGCGTACTGCTGTTTATCGCGGGTTCGCTGTGGGCACTGTTCGGCGTCCTCCTGCTCATCGGCGGCGTGGCCGCCAACGACGCGCTGGACGACATCCCGGGCGTGGGCGCGGCAGGCGGTGCCGCTCTGGGTATCGCGCTGTTCGGGCTGCTGATCGGCGGTGGTCTGGCGGCGCTGCACATCGTGCCTGCCTCGATGTTCGGCAGGGGCCGCACCGGCACGCGCGTGACGGCGATCATCGCCGGCGCGGTCAACGCGCTGATCCCCCTGCTGAGCATCGTCGGCAACCTGGGCAGCGGTGACGCGGCGGGCGGCTCTCTGTTCCTCGCCGTGCTGTGGCTGGCGACCGCCGTGCTCACGATCGTGTTCTGCTCGATGAGCGCCACGGGCCAGTGGTTCAACCGGCCGCAGTACTAGGCCCGTACCTGGTATCAGACCAGCCCCCTGTCACCTGTCGCAGGGGAGGCGGCAACCGCGCGGTGACGGCGCGGCCGGACTTCCGGCCGCGCCGTCACTGTTGTGCGGGCCCGCTCCGTGGACGGCGCGGCAGGCACCCAGCGTCGCCGTCCACGGGGGCGGGCCCGCCCCGCCCCCGTACGGCGAATGGCCCCGTGCCGCGCCGGGCATGTATGCGCCGGGGGGATGCGTATGCACAGCATCATCGTGGTGCCGCCCGAGGAGTCGGCGGCACAGTCGGTGAGACAGCGGGCAGGGCAGCTACGGTTGGCGCCGGGCGAGAGCCTCCGTTTCGGCCGTGAGGAGGGGTGCGGGCTCGTTCTCGCGCACCCGGGGGTGTCCAGGAGCGCCGGGGTGCTCGCCGCCAGCGGCTCGTTCTGGACGCTGACCAACCACAGCCGCGACCGTACGTACGTCGTGGAGAACCCCGAGGGCGCGGGGGAGCACATCAAGGTGGTGCCCGGCCGGGTGGAGGCCCCGGTGCCCTTCGAGTTCTCCCGGGTGGTGCTGCCCGCCGGGGACGAGCTGGTCGCCTTCGAGGTGTGGGCGCCGCGCCACGACCACCTGCGGACGGCGCCGGGCGACGGCGAGGGGGTGCTGACCGTCCCCGCCTTCCCGCTCGACCGGAACTCCCGGTACTTCCGGGTGCTGGTCGCGCTGTGTGAGCCACGGCTGCGCGGTCAACCGTACGCGCCGCTGCCCACCACCGAGCAACTGACCGAGCGGCTGCGGGCGGCGTGGCCGGAGGCGGGACGGGCGTCGGTGCAGTGGAACATCGATTACCTCGCCGTCAAACTGCGCCTCCGTCCCGCGCCCGAGAACAGCCCGGAGGGCAGAGCGCGGCTCAACGGGAAGAAGGAGATGCTGGTCGCCCTGGCGCTCCGTTTCGACTTGGTGCGCGAGGACGATCTGACACTGCTCGGCAGTGCGCGAGGCCGCGGGCGGCTGGACGCGCGTCCCGGCGGAACGGTGCCGGCATGACGCTGCGGCTCCCGATCGGCTATCGGGTGGGGCCGTGGGAGGTGCGGGAACCGATCGCGAGCGGCGCGTTCGGCAGCGTGTACGAGGGACGGCGGCACAGCGGCCACGAGGGGCGGCGCGGCAGCGACCCCGAGAGGTGGCAGGACAGCGACCGCGAGGGGCGACGGCACAGCGGCCACGAGGGGCGACGCGGCAGCGACCCCGAGGGGTGGCCCGAGGGCGAGCCCTCGCGCGCCGCGCTGAAGTTCCTGCCGACGGGGACACGGACGCCGCGTCAGCTGGACCACCTGCGCGATCTCACGGAGCGCGAGGTGGCGCTCCTGCGGGCCGTCCGCCGACCGCGGCTGGTCCGCATGCACGAGGTGCTCACCGTCGACGATCCGGAGCGGCCCGACATCGACGGCGCGTGTGTGCTCGTCCTGGAGCGGGCGCACACCTCCCTGGAGCGCATGCTCGCCCACGGGGGCCTCATCCAGGCCGCGTTGCTCGCGCAGGTGTGCGAGGGGCTGGTCCAGTTGCACTCGGCCGGCTGGGTGCACGGGGACCTCAAACCGGCCAACGTCCTGCTCATGCGGGACAGCACGGTACGCCTGTGCGACTTCAACCTCGCGGCGGAACTGGAGGGTACACACGCCTACTCGCCCGCGTTCTCCACCCCCGACTACACGCCCCCCGAACTGCTGTGGTCGGACATCGGCGAGCGCGGGCAGCGCATCAGGCCCAGTACCGACGTGTGGGCGTTCGGGGTCCTCGCCCACCTCGTACTGACCGGTGACTTCCCGTTCCCCGGCAGCACCTCGTCGGCCCGCCGGGACGCCGTGCTGCGCTACGCGCGCGGCGGCGAGGGGCTGCGCCTCTCGGACGAACTCCCGGACGCCTGGCGCGGCATCGTGACCGACTGCCTGGCCCCCACGCACGAGGAGCGCGCCAGGCACGACGCCCGGTCCCTGCTGCCCAGGACGGAGGAGGCGGCAGGCACCGCACGGGCCAGGACACCGGGGTCCCGACGGCGCCGCGTCGGGCTGTACCTGGCGGCCGGACTCACCGGGCTCGGCCTGGTGGCGGGCACCGCGGCGGTGACGGCGACACTCGTCGACGAGGGTCCCGGCACCCGGCGCACGGCAGAACCCACCGGGTACGACCGGTGCAAGCGGGGATACGTCTGCTTCTTCACCGAGCCCGCCGGGCAGGGCGACATGTGCAGCTGGTTCGGGTTCGACGAGGACTGGCGCACCGGCACCATCCGCTGTCCGTGGAGCGCCCGCCAGGCGCCGCGTTCGGTCTTCAACAACGGGGCGCAGGGCAAGTACGCCGCCGTCGCCTACTTCCACTCCGACGACCACCACGGGCGCCAGGGGTGCATCAGCCGACTGGGCAGGCTGGACCTGCCCGACGACCTCCCCGAGATCCGCTCCCACAGCTGGGTCGAACGCTGCTGACCGGTGTGCGCGGCGCGGACGGGCGCCCGCACGGGCCGGCGGTGTGCGGATCGGCCGCCCGCACCCCTCGGGGGTTGCGAGTACTGCCCCACCCTGGGAGTTGCGAGGTACCGGCCCCAGCACCCGCACGGCACTGTGGAGTCGTGCCGCCCAGGGCGGCACGCAGGGGGAAACACCGGGCCCGGCCAAGACGGGGGCGGGCCCGGTGTCCACGAAAACCGGGGAGGAACCATCATGCGCAAGCTGAAGCTCGCTGCGATCGGCGCCGGGACGGCGGCACTCATCGCCACCGGGGGGACCATGACCGCGGGCGCCACCACGCCGGCGTCCACCGCCCAGAGCGCGTCGGCGGGGACGGCCGCGAAGACCGTCGACCCGAAGGGCGCCCACAGCCAGGGCATCAGCGTCACCGGGTACTCGTGCACCCGGGGGGCGGTCTGCTTCTACACGGGAACCAAGGGCTCAGGGAAGAAGTACCAGCGCTTCGTCAACACCAACAACAACTACCACCACATCAGCTCCGCCTATAACAACGGGCGGACCGATGAGCCCCTGGACCACGTGAAGGTCAAGTGGAACCACACCGGCAGCAGCACGTCCTACTGGGGCTGCCTGTCACCGGGCGAGAAGTGGAACGGCTACGACTACACCGTGGACGCCATCCGCTGGGTCAAGAGCTGCTGAGAGGGGCGAACGGGGCAGTGAAACCCTCCGGGGCCCGGCGGACGCGTCCGCCGGGCCCCGGAGGCGTGCCGCGGGGTGAAGGCCGGGCTCGGTGGGACACCGGGCCCGGCCGGGCACCGCACACTCAGTGGAAGAAGTGCCGCGTCCCCGTCAGGTACATCGTGATGCCCGCCTTCTCCGCGGCCTCGACGACCTGTTCGTCGCGCACGGACCCGCCCGGCTGGACGACGGCGCGCACGCCCGCCTCGGCCAGCACCTCCAGGCCGTCCGGGAACGGGAAGAACGCGTCCGAGGCCGCGTACGCCCCCCGCGCCCGCTCCTCGCCCGCGCGCTGGACGGCGAGCCGGGCCGAGTCGACCCGGTTGACCTGCCCCATGCCGACACCCACCGTCGCCCGGTCCTTGCCGAGCAGGATCGCGTTCGACTTGACCGCGCGGCACGCCCGCCAGGCGAAGGCCAGCTCGGCCAGCTCACCGGCGTCCAGCGCCGCCCCGGCGGCCAGGGTCCAACTCGCCGGGTCGTCGCCCTCCGCCTGGAAGGCGTCCTTGACCTGGGCGAGGCCACCGCCGTCGATGGGACGGAACTCGGCGGGTGCCGCCGGGGCCTCGGGGCAGCGCAGGACCCGGATGTTCTTCTTGCGGGTGAGCGCTTCCACAGCGCCCTCCTCGTAGTCCGGGGCGACGACGACCTCGGTGAAGATCCCCGCGACCTGCTCGGCCATCTCCTTCGTCACCGGGCGGTTGACGGCGATCACGCCGCCGTAGGCCGACAGCGGGTCGCAGGCGTGGGCCTTGCGGTGCGCCTCGGCCACGTCGGCGGCGACGGCGATGCCGCAGGGGTTGGTGTGCTTGATGACCGCCACGCACGCCTCGTCGTGGTCGTAGGCGGCACGCCGCGCGGCCTCGGTGTCGACGTAGTTGTTGTACGACATCTCCTTGCCGTGCAACTGCTCGGCCTCGGCCAGCCCGCCGCAGCCACCCGTGTACAGCGCGGCCGGCTGGTGCGGGTTCTCGCCGTAGCGCAGCACGTTCTTGCGCTCGTAGGTGACGCCGATGAACTCGGAGAACGGGGAGGACTCCTCCTCGTCCTTGCCGGTGTACTCGGCGAACCAGCCCGCCACCGCCACGTCGTACGCCGCCGTGTGCCGGAAGGCCTCCCCCGCCAGGCGCTTGCGCGCGGCCAGATCGAAGCCCCCCTCTCGGGCAGCGTCCAGGACAGCGCCGTAGCGGTCCGGGTTGACGACGACGGCCACGGACGGGTGATTCTTGGCGGCGGCGCGCACCATCGAGGGCCCGCCGATGTCGATCTGCTCCACGCACTCGTCGTCCGACGCGCCCGAGGCCACGGTCTCGGCGAACGGGTAGAGGTTGACGACGACCAGCTCGAACGGCTCGACACCCAGCTCGCCCAGCTGCGCGCGGTGCGCCTCCAGGCGCTGGTCGGCGAGGATGCCGGCGTGCACGCGCGGGTGCAGGGTCTTGACCCGCCCGTCCAGGCACTCGGGGAAGCCGGTCAGCTCCTCGACGGGGGTGACCGGAACGCCGGCGTCCGCGATGCGCTTCGCCGTCGATCCCGTCGAGACCAGCTGCACCCCCGCGGCGTGCAGCCCCCGGGCCAGCTCCTCAAGACCCGTCTTGTCGTACACGCTGACCAGCGCCCGGCGGATCGGCCGCTTGGCGCCCGTGGTCGCAGCAGTCTCACTCATGACCCAGTCGTACCCTTCTCCTGTTCGGCCCCTCGAAGGTGTAGCCGTCGCGCGCGATGCGCCCCACGACCTCGACGAGCAGCCGTCGCTCGACTTCCTTGATCCGCTCGTGCAGAGCGGATTCGTCGTCCTCGTCCAGGACCTCGACGGCGCGCTGCGCGATCACGGGCCCGGTGTCGACGCCGTCGTCGACGAAGTGGACGGTGCACCCGGTCACCTTCGCGCCGTACGCGAGCGCGTCGCGTACGCCGTGAGCGCCGGGAAAGCTGGGGAGCAGCGCGGGGTGCGTGTTGAGGAACCGCCCGCCGAAGCGCGCCAGGAACCCGGGACCCACCACCTTCATGAAGCCCGCCGAGACCACCAGGTCAGGCCCGTGGGCGGCCGTCGCCCCGGCCAGTGCCGCATCCCACTCCTCGCGGGTGGCGAAGTCCTTCACCCGGCACGTGTAGGTGGGGATCCCGGCCCGCTCCGCGCGCGCCAGCCCCTCGATACCGCCCCGGTCCGCGCCCACGGCGACGATCTCGTACGGGGTGTCCGTGGCAGGGTCGGCCGCGGCGTCGATCAGCGCCTGCAGATTGGTACCGGAACCGGACACCAGGACGACCAGGCGCACGGGGGCGGCGGGACGGAAGGACGGCGCGTCCACGACGGTGCTCTCTCTCGCGGGAGGCGGGCGGAATGAGGG
>NZ_JASKYT010000308.1:0-8435 GCF_041028275.1 Streptomyces sp. PU-14G | reverse complement strand
CACCCGCCCCAGACCGACCCCCGTACGCCACCGTGCCGCCGCGGCGGCTGCGGCCACACTGGCGACCGCCGGTCTCGTGCTGGCCGGGCTCACCGGGCCGGCCCAGGCCAGGCCCGCCGACGACGCCCGCGCGTCCGCCGCCCGCGCCGGGACCGCCACCCCCGACCCCGACCTGGTCGAGGCGATGACCCGCGACCTCGGGCTGACCACGGCGCAGGCCGAGAAGCGGCTGGTCAACGAGGCCGACGCCGCCGACACCGTGGCCGCGCTGCGCACCGCGCTGGGCGACAGCTACGCCGGCGCGCACGTCAGCGGGAAGACCGCGGCGCGGCTGACCGTCGCCACGACCGACGCGAAGGAGCGCGCCCGCATCACCGGGGCGGGGGCCACCGCGCGCGTCGTCGAGCGTGATCTGGGCGCGCTCGACCGCGTGCAGAAGGCGCTCGACCGTGCTGCCGGGCGCGCGGCCCCCGAGGGGGTGCGCGTGTGGTACGTCGACACCCGGCACAACGACGTCGTGGTCGAGGCGGCGGACAAGGACGCCGCGCGGGACTTCCTCGCGCGGGCGGGCGTCCACGCCGACGCGGTGACGGTCCGGCACACCGACGCCGAGCCCCGCACCTTCGCGGACCTGCGGGGCGGCGACGCGTACTACATGAACGGCAGTGGCCGTTGCTCCATCGGCTTCCCCGTCACCCGGGGCGGTGGCCAGGCCGGGTTCGTGACGGCCGGCCACTGCGGCACTCCCGGCACACCGACCTCCGGCTACAACCAGCAGGCGCAGGGCAGCTTCCAGGGCTCCACGTTCCCCGGTCGCGACTACGCCTGGGTCGCCACCAACGGCAACTGGACGCCGCGCCCGCTCGTCAACGGCTACGGCAACGGCGACGTGACCGTGGCCGGTTCGACGCAGGCACCGGTAGGCGCGTCGGTGTGCCGCTCGGGATCGACGACCGGCTGGCACTGCGGCACCGTCCAGCAGCACAACACCAGCGTGACGTACCCGCAGGGCACCGTCTCCGGCGTGACGCGGACGAACGTGTGCGCGGAGCCGGGGGACTCGGGCGGCTCGTTCATCTCCGGCGACCAGGCCCAGGGCATGACCTCGGGCGGCTCGGGGAACTGCACCAGCGGCGGAACGACGTTCTTCTTCCCCGTCAACCCCGCCCTCCAGGCCTACGGCCTCACGCTCGTCACCAGCGGTGGCGGCGGCCCGACCGACCCGCCGACGGACCCGCCGACCGAGGGGACCTGGGCGGTCGGCACCGCGTACCAGGTCGGCGACCAGGTCACCTACAACGGTGTCACCTACCGCTGCGTCCAGGCGCACACCGCGCAGCCGGGCTGGAACCCGCTGGACGCGCCCTCCCTGTGGGCCCGCGCCTGACGGAGTGACCGGCCGCAGCGCTTCTGGCCGACCGCCTCCCCGTTGTCTTCGTGGTCTCGCCAAGGAGCCGCCGGCCTCCGGGCCCGGCCCGGCACACGGCCCGGCCGTCGAGGTGCCTTCGCGTCTCGCGTCCGGGCTGACAGGGCTGACAGGGCCGATTCGCTGTTCTCGTCGATATCGCGCGTGCGCGGCGCGTGCGGCCGGGTTCCCGCTGCCGCTCGCGCGACGCGTGCCGCGGAGGCCGTCGCCCCACGGCACGCTCAGCGTGCGAGCCGGCGGGCGACGCCCAGCGTGCCGAAGTCGACCGTGGCGCCTGTGCGGCGGGCGCGAACGAGGACGCCGGCGGTCCGGACGGTGATCATGGCCAGGACCATCAGGACGAACGCGGTGCCGTAGGTGGCGGCCGGGACGTGATGCTGCGCGGAGAACGAGACCAGGGCGTGGGTGAACCAGTGGGTCGAGCCGTAGGCGAACAGCATGCGCAGGGCCATGGCGGCCGTCCACAGTGCGGCGTAGGGCCAGCCCGCGACGGTGACCAGGCGGGAGTCAGCCGGGTCGCGGCGGACCTCGATCAGGGCGAGCGAAGCGGCACCGAACAACAGACCGATCCCGAGTCCGGCCGCCTCGATCAGGCGGGCCGTGTCCCCGGCCGGTATCTCCTTGAGGTACGAGAACCCCACGCCCGCGACGACCGCGACGGGCAGTAGCAGCCGCCTGGCGTCCGGACGCCGCGTACCGAGCTGAGTGGCGAGGATCGCGACGAACACGCCGGTGTAGAGCAGGTAATCGCTGAGGCTCATGGTGCTTCTCCAATGGGTTCCGGGCTCGCAGCCCCTGTCGACCTCCGCCAAGATGCATCCCCAGAGATCAATCTGTCAAGATGTATCTACGAAGATATATATTCGGAGATGTATTTTGAGGGGATGGAGATGAGCGACCTGTACCAACTCGGCCGCCGCCTGGCCGAGATCGCCCTCGAAGGCATGGGCGCGCCCGCGCTCAACCTCGCACCGGGCGAGTTCCTGGTCCTCCAGGACCTCTTCCTGCATCGCCGCAGCACAGTCGGCGACATCGCCAAGCGCACAGGACTGGCGCAAAGCCGCGTCTCCACCAGCGTGCGCGCCCTGGCCGCCCGCGACTGGGTCACCACCGCGGCCGATCCCGCCGACGGCCGCAAAACCCTGGTCGACCTCACCGAGGCCATCCGCGCCGCCAGCGAGCAGCGCCGCGCCGCACACGCCGACAACGCGCTGACCACCGCGCTGGCCGGCGTCGACGAGGAGGAACGAGACACCCTCCTGTCCGCTCTCGCCCGCCTCCATCACCTCCTCGTCACCGACCACCCGCCGCGCCGGTTCCCCCACACGGCGACACCCCCAACCCCTCAGTAGTCCCCGGAAGCGCCTTCGCTCGGTCGAACCCCGCACGAGCGCGCCCGTACGCGCCCTTGTCGAGTGGCGCGGCGGGCTGACGCCCGGGGCGGGACCCCGCTCCGCCCTCGCTGTGCCCCCCGGCGGCAGAATTGAGCGGTGAACGGGAGACGACACCTCGGGCGAGAGGGGCAGCGCGTGCCGGAGGACACCGCACCCGGCGAGAGAGCGGACGCGAACGGAGGTGGGGCGGCCGAGCGGGGCCGCCGGACGGGAGGGGCCCCGCCGCTTGCGGGGCCTGAGGGCGACGCCGAGGTGGCCGAGGGCGCAGCGGGCTCGGAGGGCCCAGAAGGCGCAGAAAGTTCCGACGGGGACGTCGTCGCCAGGGTCCTGGGCCAGTGGCAGCGGGTGCTCCCCGATCTGGACACCGAGCCGATCGGCGTCATCGGGCGCCTGACCAGGTGCGCGGCGCTGCTGCGGCAGGCGTCCGACGCGCCGTTGGCACACGAGGGGTTCTCACGCCCCGAGTTCGACATCCTCAGCGCCTTGCGCCGTGAGGACCGCGAGCTCAGCTTCGGCCGGCTCGCCAGGGAGACGTACGCCTCGGGCACGGCTGTCACCAAGCGGGTGCGCACGCTGGAGGAGAAGGGCCTGGTCGTACGGCGCCCGGACGCCCGGGACCGGCGCGTGGCCCATCTGTCGCTCACCGACGGCGGCCGTGAGCTGGTGGACCGGATCATGCCCGAGCAGGTCGCCTACGAGCGGTCGCTGCTGGCCGGACTCGGGGGCGAGCGGCGTGAGCAGCTCACCGAGGTGCTGGGCGAGCTGCTGCACCTGCTGGAGGGCCGGGAGGGGGCACGCGAGAGCGGCTGAGGCCGAGCGGGACGCGGGACGCGGGGCGCGGGGCCGCGGCTCAGCGGGGAGTCGAGCCTTTGACCCGGAGGCTCTCCAGCAGTCTGCCGGTCGCCTCGGCGATCTGCTCGACGGCCAGGTCGAAGGCTTCCTGGTTGTGCGCGGCGGGTGCCCGGAAGCCGGACACCTTGCGCACGTACTGGAGGGCGGCTGCCCTGACGTCCTCGTCGGTGACGCCCTCGGCGTAGGGGGGACGCAGTGTCCTGATGTTCCTGCACATACTGCCGACGGTACGTTCCGTCCGGCTGTTACTCGCCTGTTCGGGTGATGCGCGTTACGCTGAAAATGCCGTGACGTGGGAATACGTCGCTCTGTTCCCGGAAGGGAGGGCGGGCCATGCAGACCACGACGGGACTGCTCGCCGAGCTGACATCCGACCAGCGCGAACGGGTGCGCTCCCTTGGACACGAAGTGCACTTCGAAGCCGGAGAGCAGATCTTCGAAGAGGGCACCAGAGCCGACCGCTTCTGGATTCTGCACACCGGCTCCGCGACACTCGCCATGCACATACCAGGGCACAGGGACGTGGCCATCGACCATGTCCGCCACGGGGAGCTGCTCGGCTGGTCCTGGATGTTCCAGCCGTACGTGTGGTCGCTGGGCGCGCAGGCGGACAGCCCCGTACGCGCGCTCGAATTCGACGCGCAGTCGGTGCGGTTGCTGTGCGAGGAGGACAAGGACCTGGGCCTGGCGATGACGCGCTCCATCGCGGCGGTCATGGGCGACCGCCTCCAGCGTTCCCGCTCCCGTCTGGTGGACCTCTTCGGCCCCTACGCTCCGAGAGACCGGGCCGCCGGGGCCATCTGAGTCCCGGCGCGGCGGTCGCGGTCGCGCGGGCCGGTGGTCACCCCGCCTCCTGGCCCGGCACCGGCACCGCCTCGGCGGCGGCCGTCCCGCCCTCGGGCGCGCCGATGACCTCCCGGTCCCCCGCCAGGGGGTGGTGCCCGGACAGCGCGTCGCGCGCCGTGCCCGCTTCCTCGGCCCCGGCGTCCCCCGCCGGATCCGGCGCGAGACGCCCGGCCATCAGGGCCGCCAACCCGTTCACCGAGCTCAGTTCGGGTTCCTGGGCGAGTTGCACGCCCATGCCGGTGTGCTCACGCAACTGGTCGGCGAGCCCCGGCAGCACGGCGCTGCCGCCGGTGAGGACCATGCCGCGATCGGCCAGGTCGGCCACCAGGTCGGGCGGGCAGCGGTGCAGGACGGCGCGGATGGTGTCCAGCAGCCCGGTGAGCGGGGTCTGGATGGCGCTGCGCACCTCTTCGGGGTCGATGGTGACGGTACGGGCCAGACCCGTCACCACGTCGCGGCCCTGTACGTCGATCAGGCCGGTGTAGACGCCGTTGCCGACGCCGCCGCTGCCGAGCAGCGCCAGGTGCAGCGGGCGCACCTCCTGGCTGGGCAGCAGCAACTCGTGCCGGTTGCGCAGGTACTGCACCACGGCATGGTGGATGGTGTCGCCGCCCAGGCCCACCGTCCCCGCCGCGACGATCGCCCCCACCGAGACGACCGCCACCTGGGTCGTGGTCGTGCCGCACACCAGCACCATGGCCGCCTCCGGCTGGGCGACCGGCAGACCGGCGCCGATCGCCGCCGCGATGGGCGCCTCCACCAGCTCGACGCGGCGCGCGCCCACGCCGGTCAGCGTCTCCACGGCGGCGCGGCAGGCCAGCGGGTCCGCGTCGTGCGGGACGGTGGCCAGCGCGTGGCTCATCACCCGGCGCCGTTTGACGCGGCGCAGCCGCTCACCGACGAGGGACCGCACCATCCGGCGCGCCATGTCGATGTCCCGCACGGTGCCGCCGGTGACGGGCCGGACGACCCGGATGTGCTGGGGGGTGCGCCCGTCCATCCGCTCGGCCGCGTCGCCGACCGCGATCAGCGCGCCCGAGGAGGTGTTCACGGCGACGACCGACGGCTGGTCGACGATCAGCCCCGATCCCTTGGCGTAGACGCGGGTCCTGGCGGCGCCCAGGTCGACGGCGACGGAGCAGCGGGTCAGGGCCTCCAGGCTGGAGCAGCTCATGGCGCTCGTGTCCTTCCGGGATTCGTGCGGCGGTCGGCCGGCCGGCGTCGAGGAGGGGCCGCCCCGCGGGCGGGCCGTGCTCCCAGCCTGTGCCGCCCCCTCCTGTGCCGCCCGCCGAGCGCGCCCGCCCGGGTGAGGGCCGCTCACGCGAGCGCGCTCACCTCGGCTCCGCCGCCCCGGCCGCCGGTACGGCTTTCGCCCGCGGCGCCGGTCTCGCTGAACTGGGTGCGGTAGAGCTGTTCGTACCGGCCGCCCGCGGCCAGCAACTCCTCATGGGTGCCCCGTTCGACCACCCGGCCCGCCTCCAGGACGAGGATCTGGTCGGCGGCCCGCACGGTGGACAGCCGGTGGGCGATGACCAGGGAGGTGCGGGAGGCCAGTGCCTCGCCGAGCGCCTCCTGGACGGCCGCCTCGGAGGTGGAGTCCAGGTGGGCTGTCGCCTCGTCGAGCACGACGACCTGGGGCCGGGCCAGCAGCAGGCGGGCGATCGTCAGGCGCTGCCGTTCGCCGCCGGAGAGCCGGTAGCCGCGCTCGCCGACCAGGGTGTCCAGACCGTCGGGCAGGGAGACGATCAGCTCGTCCAGGCGGGCGCGGCGCAGCGCGGACCACAGTTCCTCGTCGGTCGCGTCGGGGCGGGGGAGCAGCAGGTTGGCGCGGATGGTGTCGTGGAAGAGGTGGCCGTCCTGGGTGACCATGCCGAGCGTGGCCCGCAGAGACGCGGCGCTCAGGTCGCGCACGTCCCTGCCCCCGATGCGGACGGCGCCGCTGTCGACGTCGTAGAGGCGGGGGGCCAGCGAGGCGAGCGTGGACTTGCCCGCTCCGGAGGAGCCCACCAGGGCGATCATCTGTCCGGGTTCGGCGCGGAAGGAGATGCCGTGCAGCACTTCCTCGCCGCCCCTGGTGTCGAGGGTGGCGACCTCCTCCAGGGAGGCGAGGGAGACCTTGTCGGCTGAGGGGTAGCTGAAGTGGACGTCGTCGAACTCGACGGCCGCCGGCTCCTCGGGCAGTTCCTCGGCGTCCTCCTTCTCCTCGATCAGCGGCTTGAGGTCGAGCACCTCGAACACCCGCTGGAAGCTGACGAGCGCGCTCATCACCTCCACGCGGGCGTTGGCCAGTGCGGTCAGCGGCGCGTACAGGCGGGTCAGCAGCAGGGCGAGGGAGACGACGGCGCCGGGGTCGAGGCTGCCGCGCAGCGCGTAGGTGCCGCCGAGCCCGTAGACGAGGGCGAGCGCGAGGGCCGCCACCAGGGTCAGGGCGGTGAAGAAGACCTCCTGCACCATGGCGGTGCGCACGCCGATGTCCCGTACGTGTCCCGCCCGTCGGGCGAACGCGGCCGACTCCTCCTTGGGCCGCCCGAACAGTTTGACGAGGGTGGCGCCGGGCGCGGAGAAGCGCTCGGTCATCTGGGTGCTCATCACCGCGTTGTGGTTGGCCCGCTCCCGCTCCAGCCGGGCGAGCCGTGCCCCCATCCGCCGGGCGGGCAGGACGAAGACGGGCAGCAGCGCGAGGGTGAGCAGGGTGATCTGCCAGGAGAGGTTGAGCATCACCACGAGGGTCAGCAGCAGGGTGACGAGGTTGCTGAAGACCCCGGAGAGGGTGGAGGAGAAGGCGCGCTGCGCTCCGATGACGTCATTGTTGAGTCGGCTGACAAGGGCACCTGTACGAGTGCGGGTGAAGAAGGCCACCGGCATGCGCTGCACGTGGTCGTAGACGGCGGTACGCAGATCGAGGATGAGGCCTTCACCGATGCGCGCGGACAGCCAGCGGGTCAGAATGCCGACCCCTGCCTCCGCCAGTGCGATGGCCGCGATCAGGCCGGCGAGGACGAGCACGGTGGAGGTGCTCTCGTGCTGGTCGATGGCGTTCATCACCCGGCCCGCGAGCAGGGGTGTGGCCACGGTGACGACCGCGAGCACGCTGCTGAGCAGCAGGAACGCTACCAGTTTACGGTGGTGGCGGTGTGCGAAGCGGACGATGCGGCGGACTGTCGCGGCCGAGAACGGGTGCTGGTCCTGGTGGGCGTGGCGCGAGTTGTAGAGCGCGTTCCACGCGGTCATCTCCATGCTCATGCGGCGAAGTTAGAACTTGAAGTCAAGTTCAAGTCAAGGGTCTGACCCGCAGTGATGACGCTGCGACCGCGGGTCGTGCACGTGCATCGGCACATGCATCGGTACGTGAACGCAGTTATGATCCCGGGGAGTTGGCAGTCGGCACTGACCTGCTGTTCAACCCGCACGGCCCACCGGACGAGTCCAGGAGACCCCAGTGCCTCACGCGTACAACGGCATGGCCGCCAAGGACCTCCAGGGGGTCGTGTGGCGGAAGAGCCGGTTCAGCAATTCGCAGGGAACCTGCGTGGAACTCGCGAAGCTGCCCGACGGCGGCATCGCCATGCGCAACTCGCGCTTCCCCGAAGGTCCCGCGCTCGTCTACACGCCGGCGGAGGTCGAGGCGATGATCCTCGGCGTCAAGGCCGGGGAGTTCGACGACCTGTTGCGTCCATGACACTCCGGGTGCCCGCGCTCTCGCAGGCGCCCCCGTTCACCCGGAAGAGGGCCCATACGACCTTCCCGGCCTGCGGGCCCGGCAGCGGGTGCCACCCCCAGGTGTCGCTGAAGGAGTCGACCAGGCACAGACCCCGGCCCGACTCCGCCGTGATGCCGAGCGCCTCGGCCTCCCCCAGAGGATCCAAGGCGCTCGACGCGTCCCACGCGCCATCGGCATCCACGACGCCCCCGTGTCC
>NZ_JASKYT010000307.1:0-9095 GCF_041028275.1 Streptomyces sp. PU-14G | reverse complement strand
GTGGTGGACGACGTGTTCCTCAGGGCCACGGACGTGGTTCCCGGGAGGGAGTTGTTCCTCAAACTCGAAGGGCTGAACCCGGCGGGTTCGGTGAAACTGMAGACCGCGGTCGGCCTGATCGCACACGCGCAGCGCGGCGGGGTGCTGCGTCCCGGCGGGCGGGTCATCGAGTCGTCGTCGGGCAACCTCGGAGTCGCCCTCGGCGTGGTGTGCGCCGAACGCGGCTACCGGTTCACATGTGTGTGCGATCCGCACGTTCCCGAGCTGAGTGTCGCCTGCATGCGGGCGACGGGCGCGGAGGTCGTCCGGGTCGACAGGCGCGACGGGAACGGCGGCTATCTGCAGAGCCGCATCGCCTACATCCGGCAGCGGATCGCCGAGGACGCCGGTCTCGTGTGGCCGAACCAGTACGCGAACCCGGCCAACCCGGCCGCGCACAGCGCCCGCACCGCGTGGTCGATCCACACGCAGATCGGCCGCGTCGACTACCTCTTCGTCGGCGCCGGCACCACGGGAACGCTGGTGGGCTGCGCGGACTACTTCCGCGCGCACTCACCGGGCACCACTCTGGTCGCCGTCGACACGGTCGGCTCGGTGACGTTCGGACTCCCGCCGCAGCTGCGCCACGTGCCGGGGCTCGGCACCAGCCGGCGTCCCGAGTTGTGCCGCGGGCTCGATGTCGACCGCGTCGTCCACGTGCGGGAGAGCGACGCCATCAGGGAATGCCGTTCCTGGGCGGCGCGGCGCGGTCTCGTGCTCGGCGGATCGACCGGCTCCGTGCTGCACGCCGTCGCACAACTGCGCGCCGAGATACCGCCGGGATCCCGCGTCGTGGCGCTCTCACCCGACTTCGGGGACCGCTATCTGAAAACCGTCTACGACGATGCCTGGGTCGCCGCCCGCTTCGGTGAACCCGCCGCGTTGTCCCTGCGGACGTCGGCATCGGAGTGAGACCATGCGCATACCGGCGAAGCCCGACCAGCTCCGCCGTACGGACGGCGGTTGCCGCCGCTGAACGGCGGACTTGACCGCCGGTCGACGCGGTGCCCACTTCCGCGTCCGGAACGAGGGGGGAAAGAGTGAGGGACCATTGGGCGGACGACGTCCTGCCGGTGACCGAACCGGAAACTCTGAGGTTTCTGAGCCGCGCGGACGTGAGCACCTGCCTGCGCGAGATCGACGTGTTCTCCGTCGTGGCGTCCGCGTTCGTGGAACACGCCGCAGGGCGCACCGCACTTCCCGGTGAGGCGTATCTGGCGTGGCGGAATTCCGAGGATGCCTACAGCCGCTCCATCGGCATGCCCGGCGCGCTGTTTTCAGGCGAGGCGGAAGGGCGCTTCGGTATGAAAATCATCAACGCCAGCGTGTCGAATCCGCAGCACGGGAAGGAACGCGCCGGGGGTCTCGGCCTGTGCTTCGACGCGGAGACGGCGCGTGTGACGGCCTGTATGGAGGCGGGGCTGCTGAGCGCCGTGCGCACGGCCGTGGTCTCGGCCATCGCCGTGGAGACCGGAGGCTTCGCCTCGCTGGGCGAGGTGGCCGTGGTCGGCTGCGGCGCCCAGGCCCGGGCGCACCTCGCGCTGTTCCTCGCCCGCCGGCCCGGCATCCGGAAGGTGACGCTGCACGACCGCCGGGCCCACGTCGCCGAAGCCCTCGCCGCCTGGTGTGCCCGGCGTCACCCCGGCGTCCGCGTCGCCACCGCTCCCACCTGCGCGCGTGCCATGGCGGAGGCGGACACCGTGCTGTTCCTGACGACCGCGTCCGAGGGGTACGTACGACGGGAGTGGGTGCGGCCCGGCTCCCTCCTGGTCAACACCTCGCTCGGCGACCTGACCGACGAGGTCCTCCTCGGCTGCGACCAGCTCTACGTCGACGACGTGCGGCTCATCGCCGAGAACCCCCGACGCCCGCTGGGACGGCTCCTCGGCGAGCGGAGGGTGCTGCGGGATCCCACCCCGGGCAGGCCGAGCATCACCGCGACGTTCGGGCGGCTCCTCGCGGACGGCCGTGCCGCCCGGCCGCCCGGCCAGGGCTACACCGTGGCCAACCCGTTCGGACTCGGCGTGCTCGACGTGGCCCTCTACCACGCCGTCACCCGTCAGGCCGCCCGCGCCGGACTCGGCCGGACACTCCGCCTCCACTGAGGAAGCAGCGACGATGAAACAGCGCCGACCGTACCGACGCGTCCTGGCCACCCCCGGCTTCAAGGGCGTCTTCCTGCTCGGCCAGGCCCTCAAGATTCCCACGGTGGCCGCCCCCGGCGTGCTGACCCTGCACGTCTCGATGGGCCTGGGGCGGGGCTTCGGGGCCGCCGGACTGGTCGTCGCCCTGTGGACCCTCGGCATGGCCGCCGGCGCGCCCCTGCAGGGCAGGGTGATGGACCGGTGGGGAATCCGGCCCGCCTTCTGCGCCGTCATGGCCGTGCAGGCCGCATTCTGGGGCACCGCGGGGTGGCTGCCCTATCCTCAACTCGTCGGCGCCGCCTTCTTCGCCGGACTGTTCCTGGTGCCCGGCGGCACGCTGCCCCGCATGGCCATCAGCGCCCTGGTGCGCGAGGAGAACCGGCATACGGCCTTCGCGCTCGACGCCATGCTGACCAACCTCTCCTCGCTCGCGGCGCCGGGAGTGGGCGTCGTGGTGTCCGCGAACGTGGGCACGAGGCCCGCGCTGCTGGGGCTGGGAGCAGCCCTGCTGCTGGTGTGCTGCTGCCTCGTCGTTCGGGGCCCGCGGCACGGCCTGCGGGCGGACGCGCGAGGGGCGGCGCCCTCGCGCGGGCTGCGCGACCCGGCGCTGCTGATGGTCTTCCTCTGCGTCGCCGCCACCGGAGCCATGCTGTCCGGCAGCGATCTCGCCATGCTCGCGACGCTCCGCTCGGCGGGGCAGACCAGCTGGGCAGCCGCCGTCATGGCGACCTGCGTGACCAGCGCGGTGCTGGGCGGCCTGGTGTACGGAAGCCGCGAGAGGGCTCTCTCTCCCGCCTCGCTGGTCTGCGCGCTGGGGGTGCTGATGCTCCCGGTCGGCATCGTCGCCGACTGGCGCTGGCTGCTGGTCGCCCTCATCCCCTCGGCGGCGCTGGTCGCTCCGGCCTTCTCGTCCGCCGCCGACGCCGCGGGGCGGCTGGCCGGGCCGCGCGAACGCGCGACCGTGATGAGCGTCTTCGGCGCGGCGACGATGGTCGGTTCCTCCCTCGGCGCGCCCTTGGCCGGGGCGGTGTTCGACCGCGGCGCCGCACCGGCCTGTTTCGCCGCCGTCGGATGCCTCGGCATCGCGGCGGGCCTCGCGAGCCGGCGCGCGCTGAGCGCTCCCAACACCCCGAACGGCAGTGGCAGCGGCCACGAAGAAGAGATGAGGGTCTGAGATGGCACGAGCACCCAGGGTCGTCCTCGTCGACTCGTTCTCCCGGACGAAGTCGACGGCTGACGCGTTCGCCGCGGCGGGCGCGCAACTCGTCCGGGTCCAGAGCGGCAAGACCGTACCGAGGCTCTTCGCGGGCCCTGTGGACCTCAGCGCGTACCTGGAGAACATCGTCCACGACGGAGATCTGGCCCGCACCGCCGCACTGTGCGCCGCGCATGAACCGGCCGCCGTCGTCGCGGCCAGCGAGCCGGGCGTGGAACTGGCCGACGCGCTCAGCGCACAACTCGGGCTGCTGACCAACGGGACCGAGCTCAGCCAGGCCCGCCGGGACAAGTACCTGATGACCGAGACGGTGCGCCGGGCGGGCCTGGCCGCCGCCCGGCAGATCCGCCCCGCGAGCGCCGGTGAACTCCGCGAGTGGCACGAGGCGTTGGGCGGGCGCGTCGTCGTCAAGCCCCTCAGGTCCGGGGCGGGCGACGGAGTGCACTTCTGCGACACGCCGTCGGAGTCGGCCGCCGCCTTCGCGGCGCTCGACGGCGTCGTCAACGGGTTCGCGCAGGTCAACGACGGTGTGGTCGCGCAGGAGTACGTGCGGGGCACGGAGTACGTGGTCAACATGGTCAGCCGGGACGGGCGGCACCACGCGACCGACATCTGGCGCACCGCGCGGATCTCGGTCAACGGCATCCTCGACTTCGCCAGCTCCGTACACCTCGTGCGTCGCCGTGGCGAGGTCCAGGACCGGCTCGTCGCGTACGCGGAAGAGGTACTGGACGCGCTGGGCATCCGGCACGGCCCCGCGCACGCCGAGATCAAGCTCACCGAGTCGGGCCCGGTGCTGGTCGAGGTCGGGGCCCGGGCCGGCGGCGGGCGGCTCCCCCTGTACGTCAAGGAACTGCTCGGGGAGTCCCAGCTCGACCTGACGGTGGACGCCTACCTGGCACCCGGGAAGTTCCACGCCCGCACCGGCGGCGACTACCCGATCGGGCCGTACTTCGTGGTGGTCCCCATGGTCAGCCCCGTGGCGGGGATCCTGCGCGGCTACCGGCACCTCGACCGCATCAGGAAGCTGGAGAGCTTCCACGACATGAGCATCGACGTCCGGCCGGGAAGCAGGATCGTCCCCACCGTCGACGACATGACGCCCTTGCGTGTTCTGCTCAAGCACGACTCCGAGGAGACCGTGCTGCGGGACACCGGAACCCTCAAGTACCTGGACGGCGAGAGCTTCTACGAACTGGAGCCCGGTGCCGTTCCGATGCCGTAAGGAGCAACCGGAGATGGGGGAAGACAGCATGACCGCAGCCGCAGCGCACATCCCGCGCCCTTCGCACACGGGGGACCAGGGCGCGCCCGCCCCCTCGGCGCAGCGCGCGTTCCGCCACGTGCTCGGGCACTTCGCCAGCGGAATCACCGTCATCACCGCACCGGGCGAGGGAGGCGGCCACTCTCCCGCGGGCTTCACCTGCCAGTCGTTCTCGGCCCTTTCGCTGGACCCGCCCATGGTGGCGTTCCTGGTCGGCCGCACCTCGGCCACCTGGCCGCGCATCGCCCGGGCAGGCGTCTTCTGCGTCAACATCCTCGCCGCCGGCCAGTCTCAGCTGTGCCGCGCCTTCGCCCGCAGCGGCGCCGACAAGTTCGCCGGTGTCGGCTGGGACGCGAGCCGCGGCACCGGGTCTCCCGTGCTGCGCGGGGCCCTGGCGTGGATCGACTGCGTCATCGACGCCGTGCACACGGGCGGCGACCACTTCATCGTCACCGGCCGGGTCCAGCAGCTCTCCGCCGCCCCGCAGGGCGCCCCCCTGCTGTTCTACCGCGGTGCGGTCGGCGGCTTCCGCGCGTGAGGGCCGACGGAGTGCCGACCGTCCGCACGGGCGACAGCGCCCCGCGCTCGGCGCGGCCGGGGCGGTCGGCCGTCGAAATCTAGGCGCTAAGATTTCCTCGCTGTCACGGACACCAAAGGCGAGGGGGCGGTATGGCGGCGGGCAAGGCCGCGGGGCGGCGCGACGCGGTGGCGGGGATCATAGAGGACTGGGCGCGGGAGCGTCCCGACCTGGACACGGCCCCACTCGAGGTGCTCGCCCGGCTGCATCGTTCCTTCCTCCACTACAGCGCACGGATGCAGGGCCCCATCGAGCGGCACGGCCTCTCGGTGGCCGGGTTCGACGTGCTGACGGCGCTGCGCAGGTCGGGCGCGCCCTACCGGCTGACGGCGGGCCAGCTGGCCGACTCCGGGCTGGTCTCCTCGGCGGGCGTGACGCTGCGGATCGACCGGCTGGAGAAGGACGGGCTGCTGGTGCGTGAGCGGGACGCCGAGGACCGGCGGATCGTCTACTCGCGGCTGACGGACGCGGGGCTGGCCACGGTGGACGAGGTGTTCGCCGAGCATCTGGACAACGAGCGCCGGATGCTCGGCGGTCTCTCCCCCGCCGAGCGCCGTCAGCTGGCCCGGCTGCTGTCCAAGCTGGAGCGCTCCCTGTTGGACGCGGAGGTCCCCGACGCCGCCGGGGAAGCCTGAGCGGCGCTCCCCGCCGCCTGCTCCCCGGCTTGGCCCGCCTGCTCCCTGGCCTGACCCTGGTAGAGCCGGCGCAGCCGGACGACGCCCAGATCGTGCTGGTAGAGGTTCTCGCGCTGGTCGGCGTCGCGCGGCATCGCCTCCAGCATCGCGCGGTCCTGTTCCAGCACCTGCCAGTGCCGCTCCTCGATCAGGGTGCGGTACAGGAACCGCCAGGTGTCGCGCTGCCAGCCCGAGACGCGGCGGTAGCGCCAGAAGAAGACACCGGTGCGCCCGGCGTCGACGGGGCAGGCCATCCCGACGATGCCGAAAGGACCACCGGGCCCTGCCGAGGGCGGGTAGGGAATCGACAGGTCGACCCAGTCGACCCCCGTACGGCACAGCTCGACCCAGTCGAAGTTGACGCCGCGCTGGTCGGTCTTCTCGAAGAAGTAGCCCCGCTCGGTCTCCCTGATGCGGAACTTCGCTGTCGTGTCGCCGTCGTACATGGTGTGCGACTCGTGGTGCAGGAAGGCGCCGTGCATCGGGTCCAGCAGGTTCTCCATGGCGTACCGCCAGGGGACCTCCCACTCGGCGTAGCACAGGAACGAGGAGACCTCGGGGTCCGTCAACGGCTCGGGCAAGGTGAGCTCCACCGGCTCGGGATGCTTCTCGTCCCCGAAGTAGGCGAGGATGGCCCCGCCGATCTCCCGCACCGGCGGGGAGGTCACCAGCGTGCGGCCCTCCAGCGCGCAGCCGGGCAGCCCGGGGACGGCGGTGACGGTGCCGCCCCCGTCGACCTCGACGCCGTGGTACCAGCAGGCGATCCGGTCGCCCAGGTGCCGGCCCAGGGAGAGCGGAGCCCCGCGGTGGGGGCAGCGGTCGGCGAGCATGGCGAGGGTGCCGTCGGCGCGGCGGAACAGCAGCCAGTTCTCGCCCAGGGCCGTGACCTTGCGCAGCCCGCCGGGCCGTACGAAGTGGGAGGGGACGACCGGGTGCCACTGGTTGCGCAGCCCGTTGGCGTAGATGTGTTCGGCGCCTGCGGCGGTGGACAGCGGGGTGTGCTTCATGGTCAGGCTCCCAGGCGGTGCATCTCGGCGGTGAAGGTCTCCTCGGTCCACGGCTGCCCGTCGGCGGTGTGGACCTGGCGGGCGTTGAGTCCGGCGACGACGTCGGCCAGCTCGTGCCCGTCCTGGGTGAAGACCTCCTCCAGGGTGCGGGCGAGCTTGATCTCGTAGGGGGTGGGTTCGTGGCCGCGGGACTGGTGGACGTCCAGACAGGGCCAGGCGTGTTCTGCGGTGCTCATGGGCGGTCTCCAGCGGGTCGAAGGGGTGCAGGGGTCACATGTCCAGAACGAGCCGGTCCGAGGCGCATCGCGAAACGCAGATCATCATCGTGGCGTTCGCGGCCTGTTCGGCCTCGCTGAGGAGGAAGTCGCGGTGGTCGGGTGTGCCGTCGAGGACCCGGGTCTCGCAGGTGCCGCAGATGCCGTCGCGGCAGGAACTGGCGACGGGCAGCCCCGCGGCCTCGGCGGCGTCGAGGATGGAGGTTTCCGGCCCGACGCCGAGTGTCACCCCGGAGGCGCGGCATTCGACCTCGAAGGCCTTCTCGTCGCCGTCCTGGCCCCCGGCCCCTCCACCGGCCGGCGCCGCGAACCGTTCCAGACGCAGCTGCGCCGGCGGGCAGGCCTCCTGCACCGCGGCCAGCAGCCCTTCGGGGCCGCAGCAGTAGACGAGTGTGCCCTCGGAAAGTCCCGCGAGAGCTTGCCGAAGATCGATGGGGCCCTGTTCGTCCTGCGGTACGCACCGTACGGTGCCGCCCCGCAGGGCCGTCAGCTCCGCGCCGAACGCCATCGAGGTGCGGGTGCGGCCACCGTGCACGAGGGCGTACGGCACGCCCCTGCGGTCGGCCTCGCGGGCCATGGCGAGGATCGGGGTGATGCCGATGCCTCCGGCGAGGAAGACGTACGCCTCGGCCTCCTCCAGCGCGAAGTGGTTGCGCGGGCCGGTCACCGTCACCGTGTGGCCGGGCCGCAGCGCGGTGTGGATGTGCCGCGAACCGCCGCGTGAGGCGGGCTCGTCGAGCACACCGATCCGGTAGCGGCCGGTGTCGCGAGGGTCTCCGCACAGCGAGTACTGGCGCGTGTGTCCTCCACTCGACACGTCCAGATGGGCCCCGGGCGCCCAGGGGGGCAGCGGTTTGCCCTCGGGGTGGACGAGTTCGAGCGAGAGGACGGCGTCGGCCTCCCAGGTCATCCGGTGGACGAGCAGGTCGAGCCGCGGTGCGTCGCTGCCCTCGGTCGGCTCGGTCCCGGTGGGATCGGTCACGGGGTTCCTCCTCACGCACCTGCGGCGGGGATCTTGACGGGCGGGGTGAAGGGGGTCTTCATGGGGCCGAGCGCCGCCAGGTCGACCTCCACGAGTGTGGGTCCGTGCGCCGCGACGGCCGCGCCCATGACCGGTGCGGCCTCCTCGGGTGCGGCGATCCGCGCGTACGGCAGGCCGCAGGCGGCGGCGAGCCCGGCGAAGTCCGGGGTGCACAGGTCGACGCCGCTGCGGCGTGCGGCGTACGCGTCCTGCATGTTGCGCAGCACCCCGTAGCCCCCGTCGTTGAAGACGAGGAGCGTCAGGCGCGGGCGTTCCTGGGCGAGGGTGAGCAGTTCGCCCAGGTGGACGGCGAGACCACCGTCCCCCGCGAGCACCACGGCCGGCTCCTGCGGGCGGGCCAGCGCGGCACCGATGCCCATGCCCAGGCCCTGCCCGATGCCGCCGCCGCGCGGAAAGACGTTGTCGCGCGGGTCGTAGAGCTCCAGCAGCCGGTTGCCCCAACTGGAGGAGGCGATGGTCACGTCCCGGGCGACCACGGCCCGGCGCGGCAGTGCGGCGCGCAGCGCGTCGCAGACGGCGGCCTGGGGCCCGAGGGTGTCGTGCAGCGCGGCGCGCACGTCGGCGCGTACGCCGCGCACGCGGGCGCCCCAGCTCTCCTCCGCGCGCGCGTCGCCGGGCAGCGCGGCGGTCAGCGCCCCCAGGACGCGGGCCGCGTCGCCGTGCAGCGGGTGCGTCACCGGGTAGACGCGGCCCAGCGCGGCGGCGTCCGCGTCGATCTGGAGGTGGGTGGCGGGCAGGGCGAGGGCGTAGTCGGCGGTCTCGTTGGAGCGGAAGTGGGTGCCGACGGTGAGCAGCACGTCCGCGTCGGCCCGCAGCCCGCTGTCGGCAGGGTGCGGGAGCGCTGCCCGCGCGGGCGG
>NZ_JASKYT010000306.1:0-8517 GCF_041028275.1 Streptomyces sp. PU-14G | reverse complement strand
CTGGGGGAGGGAGGGAGCAAGCGGCTTCGGGGGAGTCTCCGGGCATCAGTAAGGGGCCGCCCCCGTGGGGTGCGGCCCCTTACTGTTCGAGGTCTGCGCCTCCGCGCAGTCCGGCGACACTCAGCCGGTCACGCGGACCATGTCCGCCTGCGGCCCCTTCTGACCCTGCGAGATCTCGAACTCGACCCGCTGTCCTTCGTCGAGAGTGCGGTACCCGTCCATCTGGATCGCGCTGTAGTGGACGAACACGTCCGCACCACCGTCGACCGCGATGAAGCCGTACCCCTTCTCCGCGTTGAACCACTTGACGGTGCCCTGAGCCATTCCTAACTCCCCTATTGCTGGCCCTTGCACGAGCCCGCACTTCGCGAACCCGGGTCAGACCTCACCCCCACGAGCGAGCGGGGGCGTGCGCCGGAACGCGTCGACCGCCGCTGAATGTATCTGCACGGACGCCCTGTGCAACAGGTCAATCGGACGAGAATTCTGGGCACGACTGATCGGAAAAACCGCATCAACTGCGGTGCTACCAGGGCAAGTCGGGCCAGGCATACGGGGACAACACGACAATTGCCACAGCGTTTTCGGCGCCAACTTGTCGCACCGCCGTGCACACGCTCCTATGCGTCCGGCAAACGGCGGTACAGCACCTCGGGAAACTGCCGTCACTCTACCGCCTTCCGAAACGCGGAATCGCCCCCTCCGGATTCGATCCGGAGGGGGCGATTCCGTGTTCCGCGTGGGACGCGGGAGCCGGACGTTCAGCCGCCGGCCACCGCCGGGATGATGGAGACGCCCGCGCCGTCCGGTGTCGGCGTCTGCAGGCCCTGCTCGAACCGGACGTCGTCGTCGTTGACGTAGACGTTGACGAAGCGGCGCAGCTTGCCGGTGTCGTCGAGGACGCGGGCGCTGATCCCCGCGTGGTTCTTCTCCAGGTCAGACAGCACCTCGGCGAGGGTGCCGCCCTCGGCGGCGACCTCCGCCTGGCCACCGGTGTAGGTGCGCAGGATGGTCGGGATCCGGACGTTCACGCTCATGTTTCGCATCTTCCTTACGTCGGAGGGGGTCGCCGCGCGGGCCGGGGCGAGAAGCGGCTGCTCAGGCCAGGCCTGCGTCGCGGAACGCGCCGAGGCTGGGCCGGATGACGGCGGTGGGCCGGGCCGTGGGCGCCACGGCATCCAGGGTCTTGAGGCCGTCACCGGTGTTGAGGACCACCGTCGTCAGCGTCGGATCGATCGCCCCAGCCTCGATCAGCTTGCGCGTCACACCCAGCGTGACGCCGCCCGCTGTCTCCGCGAACACGCCCTCCGTCCGCGCGAGCAGCTTCATGGCGTCCACGATCTGCTCGTCGTCGACGTCGTCGACGGCTCCGCCGGTCCGCTTGCAGATGTCGATGACGTACGGACCGTCGGCGGGGTCGCCGATGGCGAGGGACTTGGCGACGGTGTCGGGCTGCTTGACGGGGCGGACGGCGTTCGTCCCGTCCTTGTAGGCGCGGGAGACCGGCGAACAGCCCTCGGCCTGGGCTGCGAAGATCCGGAACGGCTTGTCCTCGACCAGCCCGAGCTGGATCAGCTCGCGCAGCCCCTTGTCGATCTTCACGAGCTGGCATCCCGAGGCCACGGGGATGACGATCTGGTCGGGCAGCCGCCAGCCGAGCTGTTCGCAGATCTCGTACGCCAGCGACTTGGAGCCCTCCGCGTAGAAGGGCCGCAGGTTGACGTTGGTGAAGCCCCAGCCCTCACCCAGCGGGTCGCCGATCAGCTCGGAGCAGAAGCGGTTCACGTCGTCGTACGTGCCGTCGATCGCGACCAGGTCGCCCCCGTAGACCGCGGCCATCACGACCTTGGACTGTTCGAGTCCGTCGGGGATGAACACGCAGCTGCGCAGCCCCGCGCGGGAGGCAGCCGCCCCCACGGCGCCGGCCAGGTTGCCGGTCGAGGAGCACGAGAGCGTGGTGAAGCCGAAGGCGCGGGCGGCCTCCAGGGCGATGGCGACCGGGCGGTCCTTGAAGGAGTGGGTGGGGTTGCCCGAGTCGTCCTTGACGTAGAGGCCGCCGGTCACGCCCAGCTCGGCGGCGAGCCGGTCGGCCTTCACCAGCTGCGTGAAGCCGGGGTTGAGGTTCGGCTTCGCGGCGACGTCGGCGGGCACCGGCAGCAGCGGCGCGTAGCGCCACATCGAGGCGGGCCCTGACTCGATGCGCTCGCGCAGCCCCTCCGGGTCACCGGTCGGCAGCTCGTAGGCGACCTCCAGCGGGCCGAAACACTCCAGGCACACGAAGCTGGGGCCGAGCGGGGTGCGGGTGCCGCACTCGCGGCAGGAGAGGGCGACGGCCGCGCCCAGGTCGTAGGGCGCCGGGGCGTCGGAGGCGGTGGTGCTGTTCGCTGAAACTGTTTGCACAGCCATGTGAGGCGAGGCCCTTTCTCCTCATCTTCCCCGTGTCGTATCTCGCCACGGGCCGGAATTGGCACCGTCCCCACGAGGCGGTCTCGCCACAGCTGTCCGCGTACGCGCGGATCGCGGGATGGTTGCCGGGGCTTCAACGGGCCGTTCCCTCTGCCCCTCTGGATGAGCTGCACTATGGCGCCGGGCGGCAGACCGCTCGGGCGTTTGTTCGGGCCCCCGAGATGCGGAGGCCGCCTGCGTTGTTCAAGACTGTAACCGACGGCGGTCACGCTTGAGAGGGACGTCCGAACCGCGAGATGGATCACCGCTGACCGTCCGTACCTCCCCCCGTCGGACCACAGGAAGGCGCGCACGTGCTCGATGAAGTGGGCCAATGGCTGCGGCGCCGCTCCTGGCGCGCCGCCGACCGGCCGCTGGAGGCGCTCCTGGCGGCCAAGCGACGCACGGGCACCACGGTCAGCGTGGTGCTGCCCGCCCTCAACGAGGAGGCCACCGTCGGCGAGATCGTCTCGATCATCCGCCGCGAGCTGGCCTCCCCCCACCCGGCCACCGGAACATCGCTGGTGGACGAGGTGATCGTCATGAACTCCGGCTCCACCGACGGCACCGGCGCGGTCGCGACGGCGGCCGGTGCCCGGGTCGTGCACCGCGACGAGGTGCTGCCCCGGGTACCGGCCAGACCCGGCAAGGGCGAGGTGCTGTGGCGCTCACTGATGGTGACGCGCGGTGACATCATCTGCTTCGTCGACGCCGACCTGCGCGAGTTCTCGCCCGACTTCGTCACCGGCATCGTCGGCCCGCTGCTGACGGAGCCCGACGTGCAGCTGGTCAAGGCGATGTACGACCGCCCGCTGCGGGGCAGTCCGGCGGGCGGCGGGCGGGTGACGGAGTTGGTGGCACGGCCGCTGCTCAACCTGCACTGGCCGCGCCTGGCCGGTCTTGTGCAGCCGCTGGGCGGCGAGTACGCGGCCCGCAGGTCGCTGCTGGAGCGGCTGCCGTTCCCGGTCGGGTACGGGGTGGAGCTGGCGCTGCTCGTCGACGCGCTGGAGCTGGTCGGCCTCGACGCGCTGGCCCAGGTCGACGTGGGGGTGCGCCTGCACCGCAACCAGGACGGGCCGGCGCTGGGCAGGATGGCCACCGCCATCTACGCCACGGCGCAGCGCCGCATCGAACGCGGTGTCGGGCTGGACGACCACCGGGGCGGTCACGACGGCCCGAGCGTGCTGGGCGGACGGTCGGGGGCGACGCCGCTGACCCAGTTCGAACGGGGCGAAGGGGGCACCTTCGAGCCCCGCGGCCACCTGGTGGACGCGGAGGAGCGCCCGCCGATGTGCACGGTGCCCGAATACGGGCAGCGGCGGGTGGCAGCGTGACGGCGCCGCGTGCGGCAGGTGACCGCCTGACGGCGCCGTGCGCGGCGAGCGGCAGCGTGACGGCGCCGCGTGCGGCGGGTGTCCGGGTTCGCCACGCGCGAGGGGTTCGGCGGCCACGCGTACGTTTGAGCGGATTCGGGGACGGCTAGGCTCCGCGCATGGTCGCTGGAGCAACATCACCGAAGGCCTCTTCCTCGGCGTCGTCCCCCGCGTCGTCGCAGGTACTCGTCGCCTCCAACCGCGGGCCCGTGTCCTACGCGCTCGCTCAGGACGGCACGCTCACCGCCAAGCGCGGCGGCGGCGGCCTCGTCTCCGGCCTGTCGGCCATCGGGTCGGGGTCGGACGCGGTGTGGGTGTGCGCGGCGCTCGGCGAGGGCGACCGCGAGGCGGCCCGGCGCACGGGCGGCCACCTGGACCGCGAGGAGACCGGGGGCCAGGCCGTACGGATGCTCGACATCCCGGCGGAGACGTTCGAGGCGGCCTATCACGGCGTGGCCAACTCGGTGCTGTGGTTCACCCACCACATGCTGTACCAGACGCCACTCGAACCCGTGTTCGATGAGGGGTTCACTCGCCAGTGGGCGCAGTACGAGGCGTACAACACCGCCTTCGCCGACGCCCTCGCACGGGAGGCCGAGCAGGGCGCCACCGTGCTGGTGCAGGACTACCACCTCACCCTCGCCCCCAGGATCCTCCGCGAGCGCCGCCCCGACCTGCGGATCGGCCACTTCTCCCACACCCCCTGGGCGCCTGCCGACTACTACGGGATGCTGCCCGACGACGTCGCGGCAGACGTCCTGCGCGGCATGCTCGGCGCCGACCGCACCGCGTTCCTGACCGCCCGCTGGGCGCGCCTGTTCACCGAGTGCTGCGAACAGGTACTCGGCGCGGACGTCTCGGTGGACGACGGCACGCTGTCCGTGACGTACCAGGGCCGCACGACCCGGATCGGGGTGCACCCGCTGGGCGCTGACGGCGACTTCCTGCGGGAGCGGGCACACCGCGACGACGTCGCGGAACGGATGTCCCAGCTGCGGGACCAGGTGGGCACCGGGCCCGACGGGCTGCCCCGCAGGACTCTGGTGCGGGTCGACCGCACCGAGCTGTCCAAGAACATCGTGCGCGGCCTCCACGCCTACCGAAGGCTGCTCACCGACCACCCCGAGTGGCGCGAACACGTCGTCCACCTCGCCTTCGCCTACCCCTCGCGCCAGGACCTCGCCGTCTACCGCGAGTACACCGCCGAGGTCGGCCGGGTCGCCGAGGAGATCAACACCGCCTTCGGCACCCCCGGGTGGACGCCCGTCGTCCTGCACGTCAAGGACGACTTCGCACGGTCGCTCGCGGCGTACCGGATGGCGGACGTCGCGCTCGTGAACCCCATCCGGGACGGGATGAACCTGGTCGCCAAGGAGATCCCCGTCGTCTCTGACGAGGGCTGCGCGCTGGTGCTCTCGCGGGAGGCCGGCGCGCACGAGGAGATGGCGGCCGACGCCTTCTGCGTCAACCCGTTCGATGTGCGGGAGACCGCGGGTGCCGTGCACGCCGCGCTCCGACTCGACGCGGCCACCCGTGCGTCGCACTCCCGCCGCCTTGCCGAGACGGCCACCGCACACCCGCCCGCCCGCTGGCTTCTCGACCAGCTGCGGGAGCTAACGTGACGCGGTGAGCGCCTCCGCGAGGCCGCGCAGCCAGGCCGTCAGGCCCGCCGGGCCGCTGACCGTGACATCCGCGCGCTCCGCGAGCCGCGCAACGGTCTCGTCCCCGGACTGGGGGGCGCTGTAGAGCAGCAGGCCCGGTACCCCGTCACCCCTCAAGGCGGTGACGGTTTCGTAGGCGGGCAGGTCGCCCAGGTCATCGCCCGCGTAGGCGACGGCGCCCGCGTGCTTCTCGCGTACGAAGTCCGCCAGCGCGGCGCCCTTGTCCGCACCCGGAGGCCGCAGTTCGAGGACCAGGCGGCCCGGTTCGACCATGAGCCCGTGCCGTTCGGCGAGGGCGTACAGGGGGGCGCGCAGGGCGGCGAGGGCCTCGTCGGGGGAGGCCGCGCGCCGGGTGTGCACCGCGAGCGCTCTCCCCTTGTCCTCCGTCCAGGTGCCCTCGGGCGCGCCCACCTCCCGCAGCAGCGCGGGGAGTTCTTCCCTGACCGCGGCCACCCCTGGCGGGGGTTCGGGCGCGCGGACGGAGCCGTCGGCGGCGTCCCACCGTTCGGCGCCGTAGGCGCCCAGCACGGTCAGGCCTTCGAGCCCGGCCGCGCCCTCGAAGCCGCCGAAGCGCACGGCGTCGGCCGCGGGCCGGCCCGTGATCACCGCGATGCCCGCCAGGTGCGGGGCGAGCCGGGCGAGCACCGGCACCGCGTCGGGGTGGGCCCGCGCCGCACGCGGATCGGCGAC
Organism: Streptomyces sp. PU-14G; assembly: GCF_041028275.1. Taxonomy (NCBI): domain Bacteria; kingdom Bacillati; phylum Actinomycetota; class Actinomycetes; order Kitasatosporales; family Streptomycetaceae; genus Streptomyces; species Streptomyces sp. PU-14G. The sequence continues at coordinate 2,348 of NZ_JASKYT010000306.1, read as the reverse complement.
GATGGGTGCCAGGGTGCCGTCGAAGTCGAAAGCCAGTACGGCGCGCGCGGGTTCGGCGCGGAGCGCGGCGAGCCCCGCGCGCCCCTCCTCCGTCCGCGGTTCGGGCAGGGATGCAGGCGACATGACCGCACCCTAACCAGGATGACGCCGCCGCGCGCGCGTCAGCGGGTGCCGTCGCGTCAGCGCGTGCGGTCGCGTCGGCGCGTGCGGTCGCGTCAGCGCGTGCGGTCGCGGTTCGCCTGCCGCAGCCGCCGCAGGCGGTTGACCGTCACAGGGTCGTACTCCGCCGCCCGCACGTCGTCGAGCAGGGCGTTCAGGTACTGGTAGTAGCGGACCGGGGACATGCCGAGCCGCTCCCTGACGGCCCGCTCCTTCTCACCGGGCGAGGGCCACCCGCGCGCGGCGAAGGCCAGCACGGCCCTGTCCTCGTCCGAGAGCCCCGCCGCGGCACCGCCGCCCGCAGGCTCCGCGTCGCGGTCGCCCGCGCGCTCGTCCTCCCTGTCGCCGGTGTCCCCGTTCGGTGCGCTCATTCCTCCACGGTACGGCGCCCCTACGACTCCGCCTTCTCGGCCGCCTCCGCCTTGCGCTGGAGCGCCGTGAGGACAGCCTTCGGGTCGCCGCCCTTCATCGCGGCCTTGCCGACGGACTTCTTCAGAGCGGCGTTGGTGCCGGTCCACGAGACCTTGCCGACCGGGTAGAACTCGGCACCGGCGAGCTGGTCGAGGAAGGGCCACAGCTTCTTGTGCTTCTTGTCCTTGCGCATCCGCTCGGACGCGCTGGTGGTGACGGGCAGCAGCCCGTACCTGGCGGCGAAGGCGTAGTGGTTCTTCTCCTCGTAGACGAAGGAGAGGAACTTGCCGCACGCCTCCCGGTGGCCGTTCTTCTTGAAGGCCATCATCCAGTCGCCGACGCCCAGGGTGCCGTCGGCGGGCCCGTCCCGGCCCGGCAGCTTGCCGGTGCCGTAGGAGAGTCCCTTCTCGTCGGCCTGCTGCACCAGGGTGGGGTGCCCGTTCAGGACGCCGACCTTGCCGGCACTGAAGGCCTCGAAGAGTTTCTGGCGGTCGACGCGCTGCGGGTCGGGCTCGGTGTAGCCGGGGACGACGAGGTTGTCGCGCAGCCACTCCATCGTCTCGATGTTCTCGGGCGAGTTGATGGTGTAGTTGCCGACGCTGTCGACGTAGGAGCCGCCGTTGCCGAGGCACCACATCAGCGCCTCGCCCTGGGCTTCCTCGGGGCCGAGCGGCAGTCCGTAGGGGATCTCGACCCCGGCCTGCTTGAGCCTGCGGGCGGCCGACTTGAGCGTCTCCCAGCTCTCCGGCGGCTTGTCAGGATCGAGTCCCGCCTTGGCGAAGAGGTCCTTGTTGTACATGAGCACCCGCGTGCTGGTGACGAACGGCAGGCCGTACTGCACGCGCTGCACCTCACCGGCCTCCGCGAGGGAGACGAGGAATTCGGCCTGGTCGGGTATGGGAAGCAGCTCGCTGACCTTGTAGAGCTTCCCCTCGGCGGCCCAGCTGGCGTACGAGTCGACCTGGGCGATGTCCGGCGGGTTGCCGGAGTCGACCATGTCACCGAGCTTCTTGCCGATGTCGTTCCAGCTGTACACGGTGACGTCGACGGAGATCTCGGGGTGTTTCCGGGTGAAGGCGTCGGCGAGTTTCTGCCAGTAGATCTTCGAGCTGTTGTTCCCTCCGGGGTTGCCGTAGTCGGCAGCGACGAGCTTCAACGTGACCTCGCCGGATCCAGGCCCACTGCCGCAGCCGCTCAGAGCGGTCATTCCCGCCGCTGAGGCCACCCCGGTCGCGGCCATACCCAGAAATCGACGCCGATCCATCTTCTTCCCTGCCCCTTTAGACCCTGCGAACCCTCAGAACGTGCTCCGTGCTGTGGACCCTCTGGCACCGCCAACCCCCTTGGCACCACCAACCCCGGTCCGTTGAGCGGGAGTCTCCCTCCGTGACCCCCGCATCGTCTACACATGATCGATACCGGTAAGGAATCAGCTTGGCTTCCTTTCGAGCTCCGCAAAAGAATTCCGTGCTCGGACGATTCAGCCTTCCCCCTTCGTCCCCGGGAGGCGCCGAATGCCCTCGCGCGCAGGCCCGCACCCGTCGGCGAGAAGGCGGGTCCGCACCCGCCGGCGAGAAGAAGATCCCCGGAGTGGACTAGACCTTTACGGTGCTCACGCGGGAGACTGTCCCGCGTGAGTACCCCTGACGAGGCCCCCACCGCTCCCCCCACGCGCCCCCCCCCCCCCCCCCCCCCCCCCCCCCCCCCCCCCCCCCCCCCCCCCCCCCCCCCATTCAGCCTTCCCCCTTCGTCCCCGGGAGGCGCCGAATGCCCTCGCG
>NZ_JASKYT010000305.1:0-8298 GCF_041028275.1 Streptomyces sp. PU-14G | reverse complement strand
AGGCCGAGGGCCGTGCGGGCGGCGGAGAAGGGGGCCGGGGAGGCGCTCGCCGCGGCGCCCTCCCGGTGGGTGGCCGCGACGCCCTCGCGGTGGGTGGCCGCGGCGCCCTCGCGGCGGGAGGCCGCAGCGCCCTCGCGGCGAGCGTAGTCGGCCAGCGACGCGTACACGTCGGCGAGCTTGCGGCGCTGCGCGGCGTGACGGCGGCCGTACGGCGGCAGCAGATGGACGAGGACGACCAGTCCGGACCCCGCGGCGATCCACTCGACCATCTCCAGGCCCGCGTCGATGCCGGGGGAGACGTCGGCGGTGATCAGCATGCCGATGACGACGAGGCAGGCGCGGATTCCGGGCGCGGCACCCAGGGCACGCCACAGGCCGGCGAGGAACGCGGCGACGGCCAGCGCGATGAGGAAGTACCAGCCGGTCGGCTGGAGGAAGACACCCAGCGCCGTGGCACCGCTGAAGGCGACCGCCATCACGAGGGCGTTGACGAGGCGGTGCCGCAGGGGGGCGAGGAGGGTGCCGATGCCGCAGATGAAGGCGCCGACGCTCATCATCGTGGTGGCGAGGAGGTCGTCGCGGGCCCAGCCGAGGGCCGCTCCGAGGGCGACGGCGAGTACGGCGCGGCCGAGGGCCCAGGGATCGGCGAAGACCCGTTCCGTGTGAAAGCCCTTGCGTACGGTGTGTGCGAGTGATGCCGTCCAGGCCAATCCGGGTCACATCCTCCGTTTCTCGTCGGCCGTCCCGTTTCCGCTGTTGTCGGCTGCCGCGACGGCGATCTATTTGTATTGTACACCTATATAAGTGGCATAAGCCCGCCTGCCCCGCCTGCCCCGCCTGCCCGCGAGGCAGGGACAAACCGGTCTCGGTGCTCGGCCTCAGGCTGGGGCAGGGTCAGGCTCGGGCGGATCCAGACTCAGCGGGTCCAGACTCGGGCGGATCCAGGCTCAGACGGATCCGGACTCAGGCGGGTTCAGTCCGGGGCCGGCTGGCAGTGCGGGCACCAGTACGTCGTGCGTCCCGCCGTGCGGCCCGAGCGCAGACGCGTGCCGCAGCGCGGGCAGGGCGCCCCCGGGGCCGGGGCGTCGCGGTGGCCGGTCAGCCAGTCGTCGCGGGGCGGCACCTGTGCGGCACGCACGGACGTACGCAGCACCCGGCGCATCGTGCGGTACAGCTCCGCGCGCTCGTCCTGGGTGAGGGAGTCGGTGCGGCGGGACGGGTGCAGCCTGGCCTGCCACAGGATCTCGTCGGCCAGCAGGTTGCCGAGGCCGGCGAGGACCGACTGGTCGGTCAGAACGGCCTTCAGACGGCCGCTGCGGCCGGTGAGCGCCCCGTCGAAGCCGGCGCGGGAGACCGCGAGCGCGTCGGGGCCCTGCTCGTCGAGGAGGCGGGCGGCCTCCGGGTCGCCGGCGAGCCACAGCCCCTTGAGTTTGCGCTGGTCGCGGTAGCGCAGCTGCCGGGAGCCGCCGAGGGTGAACAGCACGCGGTCGTGCGCGTGCGGGGCGTCGTCGGCGTGGGCGCACACCAGCCGCCCGGTCATGCCGAAGTGGAACTGGACGGTCGGCCCGCCCGTGTGGGCCAGCAGCCACTTGCCGTGCCGCTCGGGCTCGGTGAACCTGCGCCCCTCCAGATCGCGGCTCAGCCGCCCCGCACCGACCCCGTGAAGCACCCCCGTGTCCCGCACGTCGACCTGTTTGATCGTCCGGCCCTGCGCGCAGTCGGCCAGCACCTTGCGGAAGCCTTCGACGTCGGGAAGCTCGGGCATCGCTGTCCCACCTCGCTGATAGGCGACGCGTCCTCCGCCTCCAGCGTAGGAGGGCGGACCCCACCCCGCGCGGGCGCGGCTCGGGCCCCCCCGGGGGGCTGTCACATCGAGGGCGGTCTCGTTCGTCGGAACGGTGAGAGGGCGCAGGTGCGACGGGAGCCGGCCCGGGAAGAGAGCGGACCGGTGTGACGGGAGGCCGGGAGCCCAGGACGAGAGCGGGCCGGTGCAACGGGGGACGAGAGCGGGCTGGTGCGACGGGAGCCGGCCCCAAGACGAGAGTGGGAGAACCTGATGGGTGACGTCACAGGGCGCGGGCGGCTGACCGTCGTCGGCGGTGGTCTCGGCGGGCTGACCGCCGCACTGTGCGCCGCTGAGGCCGGAGCCGAGGTCACGCTGTACGAGGCGCGGCACCGGCTCGGCGGGCGGGCGCGTACGGCCGAGGGCCCGTACCGCACCAACGAGGGACCGCACGCGCTCTACAACGGCGGCCCGCACTGGCGCTGGCTCGCCCGGCGCGGCCTGCTGCCGCCCATGGCGCGGGTACCGGCGGTGGAGGGCCTGCGCATGCGCTACCACCGGGGCGGCGCCCTGCACCGGATGCCGCCGCCGGCTCTGTTGCGGCTGCGGCGCAGGCGGGACGCCCCCGTCGGGGTGCCGTACCTGGCGTGGGCGGCCGAGCAGTTGGGGGAGGAGACGGCGCGGGTCGCCGCGAACTTCGCCGCCGTCGCCACCTTCCATCACGCGCCCGGCGAGCTGTCCGCCGCGTTCACGCACGAGCGGATGCGGCGGGCCTCGAAGCTGCCGCCCGAGGCGCACTATCCGAAAGACGGCTGGGCCTCGCTGGTGGCGCGGATGGCGGGGCGGGCACGGGAGTCGGGCGTACGCGTCGAGACGGGGGCGCGCGTCGACGCCGGTGCGCTGGCCGAGGCGCAGCGGCACGGACCCGTGGTGATCGCCACCTCGCTGGCGGCGGCCCAAGGCCTGCTGGACGACCCGTCGCTGAGCTGGCCGAGCGGGCGGACGGCTCTGCTGGACCTGGTGCTGGAGGCCCGCAGGGGGGACGCGTTCGCCGTCTCCGACCTGGAGGCGCCGGGCTGGATCGAGCGGTTCTCCGCCGCCGACCGCTCACTGGCGCCGGCCGGGCAGTCCCTGATCCAGGCCCAGTTCCCGATGGCGCCCGACGAGCCCCGTGCCGCCGCGCTGACCCGTGGCGAACAGTTGCTCGACCTCGGTTTCGCCGGGTGGCGCGACCGCGTCGTACGGCGGACGGAAGCGACCGCCGACGGGCGGACCGGCGCGGTGGACCTCCCGGGAACGAGCTGGCGCGACCGCCCCGCCATCGACCGCGGCGACGGCCGTTACCTGGTCGGCGACCAGGTGGCGGCCCCCGGCGTCCTGAGCGAGGTCTCCTTCGCGAGCGCGTGGGAGGCGGTACGGCTGGCGCTGGGGTCGCCCGCGGGGCAGGCGGCACCGCGCACCGTCACCCGTTCGCCAGGTCGGTCAGCGCGAAGGTGAGCGCTGTGCCGATCTCGTCCCGGTCCACGGTGCCGCGTCCGCGCTGCAGGTACGTCTTCCTGCTGTCCTCGCCCGCGCCCTCGCCCTCGCCCGCACTCTCGCCCTCGCCCTCGCCGAAGTGTGTGGTTTCGATGCTCAGCACCCCGCGGCGCAGCAGGGACGGGCGCCGCAGGCGGGCCGTGACGGTGCCGCGGGAGGTGGTGACGGTGGTGGCGCCGGTCGCCAGTACGCCGGTGACGGCGCGGTCGCGGGCGCGGGCGAGCCAGCCGTGGACCTCCAGCAGATGGGAGTCGGACGGCTCGACGGGCTGGGCCTCCAGGCGGGGATCGGCGACGAGGTGGTCGATCAGCGTGCGGGACCCGGCCACATAGGTCCACTGAAGATCGATCTCCGTGGCCACGCACCAGGAACGGTCGCGGGGCCACCACAGGTTGGCCGTCTGCCGTTGTTCCGGTACGAAGGCCAGCGCCTCCTCGACCCGCCCCGCGTACAGCAGGTACTCCCGGTGCGGCAGTTCGACGCGCGGACCGGCACGGACGGCGGCCGGAACCGGATCGGTGACGGCGCAGCCGTCGGAGGTGACCGCCGTGTCCCAGCCGTGGCCGTCCCACAGGCAAAACCAGCACTCCTCGGGCGTTCCCGTGTACGCCCGCAGGATCTCCACCAGCGCTGTCGCGTCCGGCTCGCTGAGCGTGCCCTCCTCCGGGCCGCTCCCGTCCCACGGCGCGGGTCCAGGCGGGGTGTGCTCGGGCAGGGCGATGTCGTGGAACTGGGCGCGCGGGGTGAGCGCCGCCCCGCTCCACGCGGCGACCTCCCGCCAGCGCACGGGCGCGGCCTCACAACCCGCTGCCTCGGTCTCCTTCCCCGCGCAGTGCTCCCTTCCCGTGGGCTTTCCCCCGGCGCTGTCGTCCCCCTCCTCGTCGGCGGACAACGGGTGCAGCACGCGGGCGTACGCCTCGAAGCCGCGCGGCACCACGGAGGTAACGGCCGCGCGCTCGAACGGCTCCAACAGCGGCCGGATCCATGCCGCTTCCCCGACCGCGCCGCTCCAGCGGACTCGTGGTGTGACCATGGCGCCCATGGTCACCGGACCGCGTACGCGGGAGCATCCGGTTTTCCCGGCGGCCGGCTGCCACAGCGAGCTCTCGCGCATGAGCGCGTTGGAGACCGTACGGCTGGCGCTGAGGGCTTCACCGACAGCGAGTACGTGCGGTCCCCACACGCAGGAAACGTGGAGGAACCCGGCGTCGGGATCGACCACGCACGCGCCGTACCGGCAACGGCAGTCGGCCGCCGACGCCGGGCGGCCGTTTCACCGGGGGCACCGCGGTGGAGCTGCGCGTGTGCAGGTCCTGCGGAGGGGGGAAGCGTCAGCGCTGCGTCTCTTATAGATTTTCTCGAAGATAGGTTCTTCCCAAGGGCCCAGACACCCATCGAGGAAAAAGACACCCATCGAGGAAAAACGGGGGGAGACGCATGTCTTTCGACCAGGAATGGGCGGGCTTGGTTGCCGATGCCCGTTCGCGGCAGTCCACTTCGATGCAGCTGAACGGCGCCGGCGACGGCGACAAGGGAGGCGGTGGGAAGGGCGGCGAGAAGGGTCTCAACGTCTCCGCGGAAGTACTCCGTACGTTCGCCGGCAAGGCGGACACGGTCAGTGACGACTTCCAGAAGACGGACAACGAGACCATGCGGGAGACCGAGCACGTACCGGGCTCCCTGAAGGGGTTCGCCAGCGACGAGGCGTTCAAGGACTTCCAGAAGCTCTGGCGCGAGCAGATGAAATACCTGGACGGTCTCTACACCGGGGTCGCCAAGGCACTCAGGTCAGCTGCCACCTCCTTCAAGGCCGAGGACGTACGGCGCAAGGCCGAGATCGACAAGGCGGTGCCCTCCGGGGTGAAGCCGATCCAGGGGCCGCTGTACCACCCGTACGCCCACGGGACGACGGAGCCGATGCCCGGCCCGTACGTTCCCCGGACGGTCGACGGCGACAAGCCCGACTTCTAGGGAGCACCGATGACAACCCCTCCTGAGCTCGAGTACACCTCCATCCGCGACGCCAATCTGGAGCCGCTGCGGGAGGCTGCCAAGAAGTGGCAGAAGCTCCCCGGCAAGATCGACGGCGTGGCCGTCTCCTTCAGCCGTACCGTCTCCAGTCCGCTGGAGAGGTCCGGCTGGTACGGCGAGACGGCGAGCGCGGCGTTCAAGAAGTTCGGCGGTGTGCGCCGGCAGATGTCCGAGGCCGCGGGGCTCGCGGCGAAGATCAGCACCAACATGTCGGAGGCCCTCGCGACGTTCGAGTTCTCCCAGGAGGAGATCCGCACCATCGAGAAGGCCGTGACCGCCGAGCCCAAGGACGGCAGCAAGAACTACCTGAAGCTCGACGAGGCCAAGGGCACCGTGTCCATCCTCCCGGGCCACAAGGACGACATAGCCGACTTCGACAAGCTCCAGCAGCATGTCGACGAGTGCAACCGGCGCATCCGTACGGCGATCTCCGACGCCAGCAAGGCGGACCACGCGCTGAAGACCGTCCTCCAGATCGACCCGCCGGGCAAGGGCTTCAACGACGACATCGCCGGACACCTCGTCGACGTCAGGAAGGAGACGAAGGAGGACGTCGATGCCCTGATGAAGCTCGCGGGAAACGACGACCTCAAGAAGGACCCGAAGCTCCTCTCCCAGTTCAACGGCATCCTGGCCAAGAACGCCCACAACGCCGACTTCGCCGAGCAGTTCGCCACCCGCAAGGGCGCGAAGGGAGTCATGGAGTTCTGGAACAAGGTGGCCAGGCCAGAGTACGAGGACGGGCCGTTCAGCGAGCCCAAGAAGCGCCCAGAGGGGGTCACCAAGCAGCTCGCTGCACTACAGGACAACCTTGGGGACACCCTGGCACTGGCCAGCCATTCGGACTCGCCGAAGATGCAGCAGTGGAAGCACGACGTGATCGCACTCGGCGATAACAGGCTGCCTGGCCCGTCGAAACCGGGCACTTACGACGCCGCGCCGCCGTACGGTTTCCAGGTCATGAGCAACCTCATGCGCACCGGGAAGTGGGATGCCGACTTCCTCAACGACTATGGTGACAAGCTTCTCAAGGAGGACAAGAGGCCGTTCGAAGCGCGCGGCGGCCGTACGGAGGACGACGGGCACCGCAAATGGCTCAGTGAGGGCCTCAAACCAGTGGACTACCTCAACTTCGGCCCCAAAGCCGACCAAGGTGCAGACCCGATGACGGGCTTCCTGGAGGCGATGGGGCATAACGGTGACGCGTCCACGGAGTTCTTCTCGAACGACGATCACTTCGACTACCTGCTCCGGGAGCGCAAGTACATCCAGGACGGCGCGAACAGCCCGGACTTCGATCCGGAGAAGGACGTGGTCCCCTCCCGGGAGGCTCTCGGCCATGCCCTCGGCGCCGCGGCGACCGGCCACGCCTGGGATGCTCCGTTGGATCACAGCCCGTCCCACACCAAGGAACAAGCCGATCTGATGTCCAAGCTCGTCAAGGCTGTCGGCCAGGTCGACGAAGACCGCATGAAGATCGCGCCCGGCATGCATGACGGTTTGGGAGCAGCCACGGCCGAATACAGCGCCGACTTCTTCCGCGCGATCAAGGACGGCTCGGACGACACCAAGCTGTTCCCCATGTCCGGTGCCCAGGCCGGAATGAGCCACGGTGAGGCGACGCGGTTCCTGGTACAGGTGGGCCAGGACGCCGACGCGAACGCGCAGATTTCGCTGGGCCAGAAGCACTACACGGCCCAGGTGTTGGAGCACCACTTGGCCGGTGACCTTCCTCCCGACCAGCGGTACGACGCCTCCCGTAAGGAAACTGTCGAGGAGATCCTCCGGACGTCGGGGGAAACCACAGGAACGCTCGCCATCGGACGTCAGGAAGCGCTGATCGCCCCCGCGATCCGAGAAGAACAGGACTTCGACAAGGCGACGCTCAGCAAGCGGCTGTGGGCCAACGGTGGCGTCGGAGTCGTCACCGGGACCATCAGCGCGCTCGAACCCATCGCCAAGTCACACCCACTCACCGCCGCTGTCACCTCCGCAGTCATCACTGGCGCCACCGGGGCGGGCCTCAGCGACGCCGACTCCGAGTACTGGAGCATGAACAAGTCCACTTCAGCAGCGCACAAGGCCAGCCTCATCTATGACGAGCTGTCCCGCCGGGACGTGCAGCAGAACGAGGAGATCCTCAACACCATCCGGAAGGAGCACAACGTCAAGGTGTCGAGCAGCTGGGCGGAGACCTTCTCCGACGACGGATTCAGCCAGGCATATTCTCGTGTCGGTACAACGGCACCGTTCCTCAGCTCCCTCGACAAGGTGAAAGAACTCGCTGACTAGTCATGACAGCACTTCCACGGTTCCCCCGGTGGCTTCGCTACACGCTCCTCGCGGTCCTCGCCGTGGCCTTGGTCGCGGCCGGTGCGTTCGCCGGAGCCCTCACACAGCGCAAGGAGCCCAAAAAATTCACGGAGGTGTCGGGCAACACCTGTCAGACCGTGCTCCTCGGCCTGCCCTCCTCGGTGCTCGACCGCCTGGTCCCCGAGTCCCACTACGTGGGGGGGTGGCAGAAGGTGTCCCGGAAGAAGGGAGAGTACGGTGCGACGTGCGCCATCACCGCGGACGGGAAGCGGGCACTGACAGTTTCCGTAAAGCAGATGGACTCGTCGCGTTCCCTGGACCGCCCCGACGCGTCGCGGGGAAAGGCCAAGAAGCTCTCCGGCTTCCCTGAGGGGTGGTCGGTGCGAGGCGGTGTCGCCGCCGCTCTGCCCTGCACCAGGGCAGAGGGCGATGACCAAGACGAAAACACCAAGCTGCACGTGAAGGTTGAGTCCTCCTCGCAGGAGAACGACATCGAGACCCGCAAAGACTTGGTGCGGGTCCTCAAGGTTGCAGCCGAGGAAGGAAACGCCGTGGGCTGCTTCGCTGCCCCGCTGAAGGACACCCTCCACGACTGAGCGGTCTCTCGCCCCGCGCCCCGCGCCTCACCCCACCAC
>NZ_JASKYT010000304.1:0-9355 GCF_041028275.1 Streptomyces sp. PU-14G | reverse complement strand
TCCCGCCCCTCCCGTCCTTCCCCTCCTTCCCACCGCTGCTCGACCAGCACTGCCACGGGGTACTGCGGGTGGGGCCCGGCCGTACCTCGTTCGAGGGGTATCTGACGGAGGCCCATGTGCCCAGTCGTCCCGACGGCGTCCGCGGGCCCTGTGCGCCCTTCAGCTACTTCGACACGCAGCTGGGTTTCGCCGTACGCCGGTGGTGCGCGCCCGTCCTCGGGCTGGAACCGCACTGCCGCCCCGAGGCCTACCTGGAGCGCCGCGCCGAGCTGGGGACAGCGGAGGTGACGGGGCGGCTGCTGCGGGCCAGCGGTATCGGCACGTTCCTCGTCGACACGGGGCTGCCAGGACCCCTGCTCACGCCCGGCGAGCTGGCCGAGACGTCAGGCGGGGAGGCGCACGAGATCGTCCGGCTCGAACGGCTGGCCGAACGCGCGGCGGACACCGCGCGCGACACCCGCGGTTTCCTGACCGAGGTCTCCGAAGGAATCCGTGAGGCCGCGCGGACGGCGCGCGGTTTCAAGTCGGTCGTCGCCTACCGCTGCGGCCTCGACGTGGAGCCCTCGCCCCCGGGGGCCTCCCGGATCCACGCGTCCGCCGACCGCTGGCTGACCGAACGCGCGGCGGGCGGCCGGCTGAACGATCCCGTACTGGAGCGCCACCTGCTGTGGTCGGCGGTACGCACCGGACTGCCGCTCCAGTTGCACACCGGCTTCGGCGACCCCGACCTGCGACTCGACCGCTGCGACCCGCTGCTGCTGACCGACTTCGTCCGCGCGACCGCGTCCTACGGCACCCCGCTCGTCCTGCTGCACTGCTACCCGTACCACCGCGGCGCCGGCTACCTGGCGGCCGTCTTCCCCCACGTCTACGCCGACTTCGGCCTCGCCCTCTCGCACACGGGCGCCCGCGCCCACGCCGTTCTCGCCGAGCTGCTGGAGCTGACCCCCTTCGGGAAGCTCCTCTTCTCCACCGACGCCTACGGCCTCCCCGAGCTGTACCTGGTGGGCGCCCAGCTTTTCCGCGAGGCCATGACGCGGCTGACGTCCGCGTGGGTGGAGCGCGGCGAGTGGTCACGCGGCGACGCCGAGAGGGTGACGGCGATGGTCGCGGGCGGTACCGCACGACGGCTGTACGGGCTCTGACGAGACGGCACGGGTCCGGACGGCTGTACGGGCTCTGACGAGGCGACGCGGGTCCCGACGAGGCGACGCGGCACCGCTTGCGGTGCGGCGACCCGCACGTGAAGCGCCCTCTGTCCCGCTGACGCGGCGGGACAGAGGGCGCTCTCCTGCGGGGGGCTCAGCCGGCCTCAGCCGATGTTGACGTCGACGCAGGCGTAGAACGCGTTGGCGGTGTCGGCGACGTTCCAGACGGCCAGGACGGTCTGCCGGCCGGAGAAGCTCCCGAAGTCCACGTCGTGCGAGAGCTGGGACGGCGGCTGCTCCCCGCCCTGGTCGAACTCGGCGATCTGCTGGCCGTCGATGAAGTACTGCCAGGTGGTGGTGCGGTGGGCGGCGGTCAGCTTCCAGTTGAAGGTCGCGGACTTGCCGACGTTCGCGACGTTCCAGCCCTTGTTGTCGTCCCGCAGTTCGGCGTACGACTCGTTGCCGCCCGCGCAGTCCTGGAGCCCCTTGGGGCCCTCGACGCTCTGCGGCTCGTACTTGATGGATCCGCACTCGACGACGCCTGCCGCGCACTGCGCCTGACGGCTGGCGGGGTCGCTGATGTAGCCGTGGGCGCTCGCCGGTGTAGCGGTGAGCCCGAGGGCGAACAGCGGGGAGAGTCCGGCACCGATGAACGCGGCCAGCTTCCTTTTCTTGTGCATGTCAACTCCTCCGGCGGCGAGGCCGGTACGGCACGACCGCGCCGGCCTCGGTGGGGGGCATCCGATTGGTCTAGACTTTAGTCACTGGCCATGCACCGTCAAGACGTCGCGCACATCCGGACGTCACAAGCCTCACTCGCCACGGGTGAGCACCAGCACCGCCATGTCGTCCTGGCGCTGGCCCCCGGTCCACTCGGTCACGGCCTTGACCAGCGCCTCCGCCAGTTCGTCCGCCCCCCGCGGTCCCGCGCCCCCCAGCCCTCTCGGCACGTCGAAAAAGGCACCGTCCGGATTTCTGGCCTCCGTCACGCCGTCGGTGACGAGCACGAGGGAGTCCCGCGGCGCGAGCGGAAACGTCTCCTCCACAGGCGAACCGCGGGAAGGGCCCAGACCAGTGGAAAGCGGCAACTCGGGATGCGTCGGCTCGAGACAGACGACCGTCCCGTCGTGCAGCAGGTAGGGAGGCGGGTGTCCCCTGTTGAGCACGGTGACCGTGTCCCCACTGGGCGGGATCTGGACGAGCAGCGCGGTGACGAACCCCTCGATGTCGTCCTCGGAGTTCCTGCGCCGCCCGCCCTCGCGGTCCAGGGCGCGGTCGAGCCGGTCGGCCAGGTCGTGCAGGGTCGGCGCGTGCTCGGCCGCCTCGCGGAAGGCACCGACCGCGACCGAGACGGCGGAGACGGCACGCAGCCCCTTGCCCCGCACGTCCCCGATCAGCGCCCGGATGCCGAACGGCGTCTCCTGGATCGCGTACAGGTCACCCCCGATCGCGGCCCCGGCCTGTGCCGCCACATAGCGGTCCGCCACGGTCAGCGGCCCCACGTCGGTGGGGGGAGCGGGCAGGACGGCGCGCTGGGCCGCCTCGGCGACGGTCAGTGCCACGGCGAGGTTGTGGCCCTGGCGGTCCACGAGCCATTTGATCCACAGGCCGACCAGGCTGACGACCAGCACAGCGGCCACGTCCGTGAAGAGCGCCGAGGACTGCCGGCCCGTGTAGCCGGCGGACCCGGCGGCGGCCGCACAGGCGGCGAACGCGAACAGGGCGCTGATCCGGAAGGAGTACACCATGCCCGCCACCATGGAGGTGCAGGCCAGCAGCGGCAGTCCGTAGTACGGCTGGGGCGCGAAGAGGTCCGCCGCCACGCCCCCGAGCAGAAGCAGCGGCGGTGCCACGTACGGCACTCTGACCTGTGCAACCGCGGGGCCGACCACCCAGCCCTCCTCGTCCCTGTCCGTCTGTCGCGTCGCCAGGGCAAGCGCCCCGTCATGCCGATTCTCCCATTTGCGTACATTTCTGCACGCTCATGACGGCCCGCGAGCCGCCGTCCAGGGACGTGCGCGCACCATTCAGGGACGTGCGCGCGCCGTCCGGGGACGGTGCGCGCCCGGCGGGGAGGAGCCGCCGGGGTCACAGCAGCGGACGCAACTGCTCCCAGGCCCACGACCCCAGGGTGGTCGGCGTCGTGGTCAGCGGGGTGCGCGGGTCCTCGGGCCGGAAGCCGTCGCGCATCCAGGCCGACATCCCCACGACCCCCTCCACCTGCTGGGCCCCGAGCCCCGCGGCCCGCAGCCCGGCGCGCAGCTCGTCGTCCGAGATCTGCTCGGCCCGCACGGGGCGGCCCACGGACTCGGTGAGGATCGCGGCGGCCTCGGTGTAGGTCAGGTCCGCGGGGCCGTGCACCGCCTGGGTGTGCTGCCCCGTCCAGCCGGGCGACAGCAGGCGCGCCGCCGCGACGTCCCCGATGTCGCGGGGGTCCACCCACGGCATCGGGTAGTCCAGCGGCAGCGTGGTGCGCAGCACGCCCTCGGTGCGCAGGGTCTCCACCTCGAAGAACAGGTTCGTGTAGAAGAAGCCGCACCGCAGGTGGAGCACGTGTGCGCCGGTCGCGTTCAGCATCTCCTCCGTGCGGCCGAGCCCGTCGATCTCCCCGGCCCCCGAGCGTTTCTCCGCTCCGGCGCTGCTGAGGAAGACGGTGCGGCCGATGCCGTTCTCCCGCACCGCGCGCGCCGCGTTGGCGCCCATCCGGGCGTATCCCTCGACCGGGTCCTCGTCGTCGGTGGGCGGGTCCACCCAGAACAGCGCGTCGGCACCTTCGGTCGCCCTGACCACCGCCTCGCCGTCGCCCTGGTCGCAGCGCACCACCTCGGCGCGCTCGCGCACGTTCTCGGACAGTCGGGCGGGGTCCCGCACCAGGAGCGTGGGGCGGACACCCGCCTGGAGGAGCAGGGGGACGACGCGGGAGCCGACATGTCCGGTGGGTGTGGTCACAACAATCCTCATGGACGCCAGCCAAGACCATTCCGGCGCGGAGCGCGAACAGGTATCCACGGCCCGCGGGTTGCCGGGTGCGCTACCCCCGGTGAGGGGTAGCGCGGCGGTCCCCGCTACCGGTACCTGTGACCCACGACACCCGACGGACCACCGTGGAGGCCACCCGTGCCCGCATCCGTTCCGCAGAGTGCCCCCGCAGCGCCGCGCCCGCCCCGGTCCGGCGGCCCTGCCCGCAGCTACGCCTCGGGGCCGTCGAAGAAGCCACTGCTGGGCGACACCCTCGGGGAGAACCTGGACCGGGCCGTCGCCGCGTACGGGGACCGGGAGGCGCTGGTCGACGTGGCCGGTGGCCGCCGCTGGAGCTACCGGGACTTCGCCGCCGACGTGGACGCGCTCGCGCTCGGCCTGCACGGTCTCGGCGTGCGCAAGGGAGAGCGGGTCGGCATCTGGGCGCCCAACTGCCCCGAATGGACGCTGACCCAGTACGCCACGGCGAAGCTGGGCGCGATCCTCGTCAACGTGAACCCCGCCTACCGCGTGCACGAACTGGAATACGTGCTCCAGCAGGCGGGCGTCCGCACCCTGGTCGCCGCCCGCAGCCACAAGAGCTCCGACTACGCGGCGATGATCGAACAGGTGCGCCCCGCGTGCCCCGGGCTGACCGACGTCGTGCTGATCGGCGGCACGGACTCCTCCGGGACGCAGCCGGCAGGCGGCTGGGAGGCGCTGGTCGCCCAGGGCCGGGCGCAGGGGTCCGAGCACGCCCGCCGGACCCTCGACGGCATCGCCGCCACCCTCTCCGCCGACGATCCCATCAACATCCAGTACACCTCGGGCACCACCGGCTTCCCCAAGGGCGCCACCCTCTCCCACCACAACATCCTCAACAACGGCTACTTCGTCGGCGAACTGTGCGGCTACACCGAGGCCGACCGCATCTGCCTGCCGGTGCCCTTCTACCACTGCTTCGGCATGGTGATGGGCAATCTGGCCGCCACCAGCCACGGCGCCTGCATGGTGATCCCGTCCCCCGCGTTCGAGGCGAAGACGACTCTGCGCACCGTGCAGGAGGAGCGGTGCACCTCCCTGTACGGGGTACCGACGATGTTCATCGCGCAGTTGGCCGAACCCGACTTCGCCTCCTACGACCTCGGCAGCCTGCGCACCGGCATCATGGCCGGATCGCCCTGCCCGGTCGAGGTGATGAAGCAGGTCATCGACCGGATGGGGATGTCCGAGGTGTCCATCTGCTACGGCATGACGGAGACCTCACCCGTCTCCGCCCAGACCCGTGCGGACGACTCGCTCCAGCGGCGGGTCTCCACGGTCGGGCGGGTCGGCCCGCACCTGGAGGTGAAGGTCGTCGACCCGGCGACGGGCCGGTGCCTGCCCCGCGGGGAGACCGGCGAACTGTGCACCCGCGGCTACTCGGTGATGCTCGGGTACTGGGAGCAGCCCGAGGCGAGCGCCGAGGTCATCGACGCGGCCCGCTGGATGCACACAGGCGACCTCGCGGTGATGGACGCGGACGGATACGTCAGCGTGACGGGCCGCATCAAGGACATGGTCATCCGCGGCGGGGAGAACATCTACCCGCGCGAGATAGAGGAGTTCCTCCACACCCACCCGGACGTTCTCGACGCACAGGTCGTCGGCGTGCCGGACGAGCGCTACGGTGAGGAGCTGATGGCGTGGATACGGATGCGGGAGGGCGCGGCGGCCCTGACGGCCGACGGCGTACGGGAGTTCTGCTCGGGGAAGCTGGCCCACTACAAGATCCCGCGCCACGTGCACGTCGTCGACGCGTTCCCGATGACCGTCACCGGCAAGATACGCAAGGTGGAGATGCGCGAGAAGTCGATCGAGCTGCTGACACCGGGCCCCGGCACGACAGCGCCCGGCACGGGCATCTCCCGTGCCGCCGTGCCGCGCGCGGCGCGCGAGAACGACCAGCGGAAACCACAGTGATCACCGTTCCGTAGCCCAGGAGCCGAGGTTGCCTTCCCCCGACCGTTCCCCCTCCCGCTCCCGCACGTCCGGCGGAACGCCGGGCGTGCGGGAGCTGCTGCGCCCCCACGACGCGGACGCCTTCCGGCACGCCCTGCGTCTGGCCAGACAACGCACCGGCGTGCGCTGCGTCTTCGGCGGCGAAGTGGGAGACGGCACGCTGCGGCTGACGGAGTTCACCGGCACACTGACCGACTCCATGAGCGGACTGCGCGTCGGACCCGGCAGAGGGCTGGGCGGCTACGTGCTGGCCCACCAGCGCCCCCTCGCGGTCAACGACTACGTCCCGGCCACCAGCATCACCCACGACTACGACAGTCCGGTGCGCCAGGAGGGCATCCGCGCCATCGTCGCCGCCCCCGTCGCGGTGCGCAGCGGAGTACGCGGAGTGCTCTACGCAGCCGTCCGCGACGCGGCGCCGCTGGGCGAACGCGCCACCGCCGCGCTGATGGACGCCGCACGGCGGCTGGCGGGCGAGCTCGCCGTGCGGGACGAGGTGGACCGGCGCGTCCGCCTCCTGGAGACCGCCGCCGAGGCCCCGCCCCCGGCCCCGCCCTCGCCCGGTCTGGACGCACTGCGCGACCTGCACGCCGAACTGCGCGGTATCGCCCACGAGATCGAGGACACCGCGCTGCGCGACCGGCTCCGCCACGCCTGCGACCGCTTCCTGCGCGCCGCTCCGGCCCCGGACGGCGGGCAGACCGACGCGTCCGCGAGCCGTCCGCACCTGTCCGCGCGCGAACTGGACGTCCTCTCCTACGTCGCCCTCGGCTGCACCAACGCCGAGGCGGCCCAGTACCTCTGCCTGGAGCCGGAGACCGTCAAGGCCTACCTGCGCAGCGCCACCCGCAAGCTGGGCGTCCACAGCCGCCACCACGCCGTGGCGGCGGCGCGCCGCCACGGCCTGCTCCCCTGAGCCGGACCGGACCGGCCAGGGGAGCAGGCCCCGGGGCGGCCACCGGTACCGGCGCCCTGCGGGCGCCGACGCGTCGGGCCGGATGAGAAATCGATTTCAGGACGAGTAGGGTTCACCCATAGGGTGGCGCGGGCCGACGCCGGAAGCGAGGGGGACGGGTGGCAACCATCAGTGATGTGGCGCGCGTCGCCGGGGTGTCGCCCGCCACCGTCTCGCGCGTCTTCAACGGAGGCCGGGTCACGGCCGAACGCGCCCGACGGGTACGCGAGGCGGCCGACACGCTCGGTTTCTCCCCCAACCGGGTCGCCCGCTCGCTGCGCACCCAGCGCGCCAGCGTCATCGGGCTGCTCATCCCCGACATCGGCAACCCCTTCTTCACCGCACTGGCCCGGGGGGTGGAGGACGCCGCTCAGCGCACCAACCTCTCGGTCGTCCTGTGCAACACCGACGAGGACGTGGACAAGGAGCGCCGCTACCTGGATGTGGCACTCGCCGAGCACATGGCGGGACTCGTGGTGGCAGCCGCCTCCCGCAGGCGCACCGACCTGTCCGCGGCGGCCGAGCGGGGCATGCCCGTCGTCGCGGTGGACCGCCGCCCCCGCGCAGCCCAGGTGGACGCGGTCATGGTCGACAACCAGCACGGCGCCGAGGACGCGACCGCACACCTGCTCGAACGCGGCTACCGGCGCATCGCCTGCGTGACAGGACCGGCCGGCGCCTCCACCTCCGAGGACCGCCTCGCCGGCTACCGCGCCGCACTGCGCGACGCGGACGTACCCGACGACTGGATCCGCGCCCACACCCGGCACGCCGACTTCCGCGTGGAGGGCGGCTACTCGGCGATGAAGGAGCTGCTGGCTTACGACGTCCCGCCGGACGCCGTGTTCGTCGCCAACAATCTGATGACGGTCGGTGCGCTGCGGGCGCTGCGCGAAGCCGGTGTCGCACCGCCCGGCTTCGGCCTCCTCTCCTTCGGCGACGTGCCGTGGGCCTCGCTGATCCACCCGTCGCTGAGCACCGTCCACCTGCCCGCCTACGACCTCGGCGAGGCCGCCGCGACCCTGCTGCAGGAGCGCATCGCGGGGTCGGCCAAACCGCTGCAGACCGTCGTGCTGCGCACCTCGCTGGAGCCGAGAAACAGCACGGCGGGCCCCGGCTGACCCCGATCGGCGGATCGACCTGCGGCCGGTTCTTTCGTTAAGCCCCACATGATCACTGCACGACGACACCCTGATCGGCTTATCTCGCGGCGGCCCCTCGGGCAGGTGAGCGCGCGATGAGCAAGCGCCAGAGGGGACGCAAGCACCGCCAGGTCAACCGCACGCCCCGCCCGGTCGGCCCCGCCGCCCGGGTGACGGCCACCCGGGCGGCCACCATCCCGACGGCTCGCCCCCCGAAGCCGGCCGAGGCCACCGCGACCGGGCTGCTCCCGGCCGCGGCGCCGAGTCCCGCACCCGCGCCCGACGCCGCGACGCTGTCCGCCGCGCCGGCAGGGGAGGACGCGCCGGACCCCGCGCCCACACGCGCCACCGCGCCCGACCCCGCGCCCGCGCCCGCACGCGCCACCGCGTCCGAGTCCGCGCCCGTTCCAGCACACGCCACCGCGTCCGAGTCCGCGCCCGTTCCCGCACGCGCCACCGCGCCCGACCCCGCGCCCGACCCCGACCCCGCGCCCGCGCCCGCGCGC
Organism: Streptomyces sp. PU-14G; assembly: GCF_041028275.1. Taxonomy (NCBI): domain Bacteria; kingdom Bacillati; phylum Actinomycetota; class Actinomycetes; order Kitasatosporales; family Streptomycetaceae; genus Streptomyces; species Streptomyces sp. PU-14G. The sequence goes on along the minus strand of NZ_JASKYT010000304.1, from coordinate 645 downwards.
GACGCCGTGCCCGAGCCCGCGCCCACGTGTGGCGACGCGCCGGAACCCGTATCCGCGGACGAACGCGTGCCCGCCCCGGAGGCCGTCTCCGCCCGTGCCGCCGGGACCGGACCCGCGGCCTCGCCCGAACCGGCGGCAGGGCCTGCCCCCGCGGCAGGAACCGCCCTCGCGGAACACCCCGCGGGCGCCGCCCCGTCGGCGCCCGCGTCCGTGCCGGCGCCCGCACACGCGCCCGAGTCGCTCGGTGTGCTCTTCCGTACGCCCGCGCGCGACGGCGGGCTGGGGCAGAGCGCGGCCCGGACATGGCAGGAGGTGCGGGAGGCGGGCGTCGACGGGCTGACGGTCGAGGAGCTGTCGGCCCGGGTCGGCTACCAGACCCGCACCATCGCCAAGCACCTGCTGGGTCTGGCCGAGCACGGTGTGGTCGAACAGCACGCCCCCGACCGCTGGCGTCCCGTCTCCCAGGACACGGACCCGGGGGACGGCGCGGCGGCAGCGGAAGCGGACGCCGTGGACCGCGTACCGCAGCACGCCTGAGGGCGCGGCGCCGACGACCGCGTCGGCGCCGGCCTGACCGCCCGGCGGGACCGCGCACGGCCATCCGGTCGTGCCCGGCCCCGCCAGGCCCGCGCGCCCCACCGGGCC
>NZ_JASKYT010000303.1:0-9032 GCF_041028275.1 Streptomyces sp. PU-14G | reverse complement strand
GGCGTGGACGTGGGCGTGGCGGGAGCGTCCGCGGGGTGTGGGGTCTCGGGTGTGCTCACCGGCCCAGCTCCTTCAGTACCGTGTCGACGCGCTCGTCCTCGCTCTTGAGGAAGCGGCCGTACTTCTCACCGGGCAGCCAGGCGTCGTCCCAGCCGTTGGTGCGCAGCGACTCCTTCCACTCCTTCGAGTGGCGCAGCTCGCGCATGAAGCGGATCAGCTTGTCGCGCTGCGCTTCGGACAGGCCGGGCGGCGCCATCATGCCGCGCCAGTTGGTGAACTCCACGTCCAGGCCCGACTCCTTGAGGGTGGGCGCGTCGAAGCCCTTGACCCGCTCGGGCCCGGTGACGGCGAGCAGCCGCAGCTCGCCCGACTCGATCTGGTCCCGGTACTCGCCGAGCCCTGAGACACCGAACTTGACCTTGCCGCCGAGGACGGAGGCCAGCAGCTCGCCACCGCCGTCGAACGGCACGTAGTTCACCGACTTGGGATCGATGCCGGCGGCGCGGGCCATCAGCATCGGCGCCAGATGGTCGGGGCCGCCCGCGGAGGAGCCGCCGCCGACGGGAAGGGAGCCCGGTTTCTTCTTCCAGTCGGCCAGCAGTTGGTCGAACGTCTTGTACTTGGACTTCTTCGGGACGACCACGATGTCCGGCTCCTCCGTCAGCCGCGCGATGGGCGTCGCGTCGGCCAGCGTGGAGGGGGCGCGGTTGGTGTGGACGGCTCCGACGACACCGAGGCCCATGGACATCGCCAGTTTGCCGTTGCCGCGCTCGTTCACCAGCCGGGACAGGCCGACGGTGCCGCCGGCGCCGGGCAGGTTGAACACCTCGATGTTGTGGTTGAGCCCGGCGTCCTCGGCGTTCTTGGCCGCCGTGCGGGCGGTGATGTCGTAGCCGCCGCCGGGGGTGTTGGGCACCATGAAGCGCAGACCGGGGATGTTCGTGCCGCCCGAGGCGCCGCTGCCGGTCGTGATCAGCGGCGGTACGAGCAGCACGACCACCGCGGCTGCCAGGGGGGAGAGCAGGGCGCGCGTGCGCACGCGGGGACACCGCCTTTCCGGGGCAGTCCGCAGGGACGGGGGTGGCCCGCCGCCGGCCCGGTGCTGAGGGGGACGTCCGGACCGACGGCGGCGGGGGAAGCCCACATGCTGCCCGCCCACCACGGCGGTGTCTGCCCTTCGACGGCAAGAAAAGTATTGGTCGTTGTGGTCGTTGTGGTCGCGGCTGCGGGATGTACGCGGCTGTCCTGTTACAGGCCGACTTGTTCGGCGCGGCAGGCGTCGTCCACCGCGGCGTAGGCGGGCAGCCGGTGCTCCAGTTCCAACCGGCGCAGCAGCCTGCCGACCGGGACGTGTGCGCACACCAGCACGAGTGAACCGTGCCGGGACAGCGCACAGGCGCGTGCCCGCATCAGGACGCGCACCACCGAGCAGTCCAGGAACGTCACCTTCCGCATGTCCAGCACCACGCGGGGCGGACCAGGGGCGGCGAACGCCCGCACGAGGTCGGTCTCCAGCTCGGGCAGCGTGGCGATGTCCAGCTCGCCCCGCGCGCGTACGATCCGGAAGCGGGTGGGCTCCAGGGCGTCGGGGCGGGGGACGGCGACCATGAATGACCCCTTCCGCTGCGGGTGGCGCGGTGGTGCGGCACGGCGGTGTTCCCGTCGTGGTGTTTCCGTCGTGGTGATTCCCTTGTGGTGATTCCCTCGTCCGGCCGGGGTCCGGGGCCGAACGAGTGCACTCTAGGCACGGCTCGTGGGGGTTGGGGCGTGAGTGCGGATATCGAACCCTTCAGTGCCTTGATCTCACTCGTCCGAGTGGTGTGGGGCCGTTGGTCCTCCCGTACCCCCGCGCATGTCCCGCACGGAGAAGGGGCAGGGCATGAGGGATGCGACAGGACGGGCGAGAACAGGCGCGGGACGCACACGAGGCCGAGGCGCTGGCCGGGCACGAGGCCGAGGCGCTGGCCGCGCACTTCCGACTGGAGCCGCTGCCACGCGAAGGCGGCCGGTTCCGACGGCTGTGGGCCGGCCCGCAGCGGAGCGACGGGCGGCCCGAGGGATCAGCGATCGTGATGCTGCTGACCGCGGCGCAGGACGACTACTGCGCACTGCACAGGCTGCCGAACGACGAGATCTGGCACCACTACCTCGGCGACCCCCTCGAACTGCTGCTCCTCGCCCCCGACGGCACGGAGCACACCCCCGTGCTCGGCCCCGACGTGCTCGGTGCCGGACACCACGTCCAGCTCACCGTGGCGGCCGGGACGTGGATGGGCGCGCGGGTCGCGACGGGCGGCGCCTGGAGCCTCTTCGGCTGCACCATGGCGCCCGGCTACACCGACGCGGGATACGAACACGGGGACGCGGAGGAGCTCGCCCGGCGGTTCCCCGCGCACGCCGACACCATCCGGAGGCTGGGCCGATGACGCGGCGAGACGAGGCGGCGACGGCCGGGCCCCGGACCGACCCGGCATCCGGGCCGCGGACCGTTCTGGTGACCGGCGCGTCCGGGGGCATCGGGCGCGGGATCGCGCAGCGCTTCGCCGCGGCGGGCGCGGCCGTCGCCGTGCACTACCGCGGTGACGAGGCAGGCGCCCGCCGGACGGTGGCGTCCATCGAGGCGGCGGGCGGCGCCGCGCTCGCCGTCCACGGCGACCTGTCCACCGAGGCGGGCTGCCGCGCGGTCGTCGGGCGGGCGGCGGAGTGGCGGCGCGACGCGGGGCTCGGCGCCGTCGTCAACAACGCCGGCATCCAGCCGGTCACTCACCTGTGCGGGATGACCGAGCGGGAGTGGCGCGCGGTGCTCGAGTCGAACCTGCTCAGCGTCTTCGGCTGCACCCAGGCCGCCGCACCGCTGCTGGCGGACGCCGGCGGCGGCTCCGTCACCCACATCGCCTCCATCGAGGCGGCCCAGCCCGCGCCGGGCCACGCACACTACGCCGCGTCCAAGGCCGCGATCGTCGCCCACGCGCGGGTCGCGGCCCAGGAGTACGGCCCGCACGGGGTGCGGGTGAACACCGTCTCGCCGGGTCTGGTGTGGCGCGACGGCATCGAGGAGCAGTGGCCCGAGGGGGTCAGGAGATGGCGCGAGGCCGCGCCGGACGGGCGCCTCGGTACGGCCGAGGAGGTGGGCGACGCCTGCGTGTTCCTCGCCTCACCGGCCGCCCGCTGGATCAATGGGCACGACCTGGTGCTGGACGGCGGAGTGACCGCGCGCCCCTCCTGGTGAGGCCGGCGACTGCGCGCGGGGCCGCTCAGCCCGCGTACTCGCGCAGGTGCCGTGCCGTCAGCGTGTCGGTCTCGGCGATCAGCTGTGCGGGAGGCCCCGAGTAGACGACCTCACCGCCGTCGTGGCCGCCGCCGGGGCCCAGGTCGATGATCCAGTCCGCGTGGGCCATCACCGCCTGGTGGTGCTCGATGACGACGACCGAGTTGCCGTCTTCCACCAGCCGGTCGAGGAGCGCCAGGAGCTGGTCGACGTCCGCCATGTGCAGCCCCGTCGTCGGCTCGTCGAGCACATAGGTGGCGGCCTTCTCCGCCATGTGGATCGCCAGCTTCAGACGCTGCCGCTCCCCGCCGGAGAGCGTGTTGAGCGGTTGGCCCAGGCGCAGGTAGCCGAGCCCGACGTCCGCGAGTCGGCGCAGAATCGTGCTCGCCTGCCCCGTCGGGAAGAACTCCCGGGCCTCGGCGACGGACATGGCCAGCACGTCGCTGATGTTCTTGCCGCGCAGTGTGTAGCTCAGCACCTCGGGCGTGTAGCGCTTGCCCTCGCACTCCTCGCACACGGAGGCGACCCCGGCCATCATCGCCAGGTCGGTGTAGACGAGCCCGATGCCGTTGCAGCGGGGGCAGGCGCCCGCCGAGTTGGCGGAGAACAGCGCGGCCTTGACGCCGTTGGCCTTGGCGAAGGCCGTACGGACCGGGCCCAGCAGGCCCGTGTAGGTGGCCGGATTGCTGCGCCGGGAGCCGCGGATCGCGGACTGGTCGGCCACCAGCACGCCCGCACGGCCCGCGAGGTAGCCGTGGATGAGCGAGCTCTTGCCCGAGCCCGCCACGCCGGTGACGACGGTGAGGACACCGAGCGGTACGTCCACGTCCACGCCTTTGAGGTTGTGCAGGTCGGCGCCCCGGATCTGCACCGTGCCCTTGGGGGTGCGCACCGACTCGCGGAGCCGGGCGCGGTGGCCGAGGTGGCGTCCGGTGAGCGTGTCGGAGGCGCGCAGGCCCGCCACGTCGCCCTCGTAGCAGATCCGGCCGCCGTCACTGCCCGCGCCGGGGCCGAGGTCCACCACGTGGTCGGCGATGGCGATGACCTCCGGCTTGTGCTCGACGACCAGCACCGTGTTGCCCTTGTCGCGCAGCAGGAGCAGCAGGTCGTTCATGCGCTGGATGTCGTGCGGGTGCAGGCCGACGGTGGGTTCGTCGAAGACGTAGGTGACGTCGCTGAGGCTGGAGCCCAGGTGCCGCACCATCTTCACGCGCTGCGCCTCGCCACCCGAGAGCGTGCCGGCCGGCCGGTCGAGGCTCAGGTAGCCGAGGCCGATGTCGACCAGCGAGTCGAGGGTCTGGCAGAGCGTGTCCCGCAGGGGCGCCACGGAGGCGTCGTCGACGCGGCGGACGAACCCGGCCAGGTCGCTGATCTGCATGCGGGCGCAGTCCGCGATGTTCACCCCGTCGATCGTCACCGAGAGCGCGGCCCGGCTGAGCCGGCTGCCGCCGCACGCCGGGCACGGGGCGTAGACGACGGCCCGGTCGGTGAACTCCCTGATGTGGGCCTGCATCGCCTCCCGGTCCTTGGACAGGTAGGTGCGCTGGATGCGGGTGATCACTCCGTCGTAGGTGAGGTTGGAGGTGCCGACCTTGACCTTGGTGGTCGGCCGGTACAGCAGCGCGTGCCACTCCTGCTCGGTGAAGTCACGCACCTTCTTGTCCGGATCGAAGAACCCGGAGCCCACCATCACCTGCCAGAACCAGGTGTCGACGGCGAAGCCCGGCGCGGTGACCGCGCCCTCGCGCACCGACAGATCGCGGTTCACGACCTGGTCGATGTCGATGGTCGTCGTCTCGCCCAGCCCCTCGCACTCGGCGCACATGCCCTCGGTGCTGTTGAAGCTGAACGCCGTGGACGTGCCGATGTGCGGCGTCCCCACGCGGCTGTAGATGATCCGCAGCATCGTGTAGGCGTCGGTGGCCGTCCCGACGGTGGAGCGGGAGTTGGCGCCCATCCGTTCCTGGTCGACGACGATGGAGGCGCTCAGGTTCCGCAGCGCGTCCACGTCGGGGCGGCCCAGGCTCGGCATGAACGACTGCACGAACGCCGTGTACGTCTCGTTGATCAGCCGCTGCGACTCGGCCGCGACCGTGCCGAAGACCAGCGACGACTTGCCGGAGCCCGAGACTCCGGTGAAGACGGTCAGCCTGCGCTTGGGGATGGTGAGGGAGACGTCCGCGAGATTGTTCTCCCGCGCACCGCGCACCTCGATGACGTTGTGGCAGTCGGCCGCCGTGGCCGGTGCCTTCTCCATGGGCATGGGCGGCTCTCCTCGGCTCCTGTCCGGGCACGGCGGCGCCCGGACACCCCTCCTGAAGCGACCGGCTTGCCAGCCTAGGCGCTGGGTCCGACAACGGGCCGCCCTCGCGCCCCGCGGAGCCGTTCGGGCCTCACCAGCCCGTCAGCAGCACATGGTTGACCAGCAGGGCAACGGCCGCCTGGGCCGCGAGCCACCAGCGGGCACCTGCTCGCGGGAGGAGCGCGGCGGCGGGCAGCAGCCAGGTGAGGAAGGGCAGCCAGATGCGTTCCGTCTCGGCCTTGCTCATACCGGACAGATCGGCGACGACGATGGTGAGCAGTGCGGCCAGAACGAGCGCGACGAGCCGGTTCCGGCTGCCGAGCCGGTTCCGGTCGTCGGGCTGCTTCTGGTCTTCGGACCGGGGCCGATTGCCGGGGAGGCCGTGGTCGTGGGGCAGGCCGTGGTCATCGGGCAGGCCATGGCCGTCGGGTGGTCGGCCGGGGCGCTGCCGCGCCCGCAGGCGGCCGACCGCTCCCCGCCCCGCGACGGCCCCGCAGGCCAGCGCACGCCGTACGCCCGCGATCGCGGCGGGCCCGGCGACGGTCACCGCGCAGGCCAGGTTCCCCCACACCCAGTAGCTGTAGGGGCGAATGCCTGCCGCGCCCTGGTAGTAGCGCTCGGTCAGCAGGTGGTAGGCCTCCCACCAGTTGAAACCGGCCAGGGTGAACGCGGCGGCGACCACGGCGACCCCGGCCAGGACGTGCGGCAGGGGCCGCAGCGTGCGTGCCAGTGCGAGGACGGCGAGGCCGAGCAGGGCGCACAGGGTCAGCCCGTAGGACAGGTAGCACACGAGGCCGAACAGGAGCCCGGAGCCCAGGGCCGCCACCCGGGGCGCGCGGACCGTACGGGTGGCTGCCACAGCGAGCAGGGCGAGCGCCCAGGCGGCGACCGCGGTGAAGTAGCCGTCCGCCGAGACGCCGACCCACACGGCGGTCGGTGCCAGCACCAGGAACGGGGCCGCCCTGCGGGCGTGTTCCTCGTCCGTCAGCGCGCGCAGGGCCACCAGGAGAGCCGCGGCTGCGGACGCCCCGACGGTGATGACGAAGGCCGACGCCCAGGGGCCGCCGCCCAGGCCCAGGCGGTCGAGTCCGACGAAGGTGAGGACGGCGCCGGGCGGGTGGCCCGCCACGTGCGGCACCCAGTTGTCGGGCGAGTGCAGCAGGATGTGGTCGGTGAACGTCCGCAGCGCCGCGCCCACGTCCCGGAAGCGGTCGATCTCCTGGAGGTACTCGTAGGCGGAGGTGAGTTGGTTCTCGACCCCTCTGTGCCAGCCGTCCACCAGGGCGAGCGACCAGATCCACGCCATGGAGGCGCCCCAGGCCGCCGGAGGCAGCCACCGCCACGGCAGCCGCGCCGCCGCCGTCCGCCCGTACACCACGACGGCCGCGGCGATCAGCAGGGCGAAGGGGGTGCCCGGGCCGACGTGGGGTTCGAGTTCGGCATAGTAGGGCGGCCAGTGCACCCGCAGGGTGCCGTGCTCGCGTTCGATCGCCGACCCGATGACGACGGCAGCGGACACCAGCGCCACGGCGGCCAGTACGGCCAGCAGGTCGGGCACCGGGCCGCGCCCCACCTCGCGTCTGCCCGGCGTCTCTCCCGGCCCGAGCCCACCGGCGGTCGGCTGGGCGGCGGTCGGGTCCGGCACGATGCCCGGTCCCGAGTCGGCAGGCGGTTGCGAGGGAGCGCCCGCGTGCGCTTCCCGCTGGCGGGGTGCGCGGCCGTCCGGTCGGTGGCCGGGTCCGTGGGGGCGTGCGGGAGAGGGTTCTGGTGCCACAGGTGCACGTTAGGCCGCTCGGGGGCGCATGCGGGTCATCGGGCGCGGACGTCAGCGTTTCGTCATGCCTTCCCCGCCCCCACGGGCTCGCACCGGCGCTTACGGTCGCTGCATGGGTGATCACAGCGCCGCTCCCGGCCCGCCGCCGGACGAGCGCCCTCCCGGCCCGCCGCCGGACGAGCGCCCTTCCCCGCGCGGTTCCTCGCCGCCCGCGGAGGGCCGCACGGCACCACGGCTCCCCTCGGATGCCGGCTTCTGGCGCAGCCCGCTGCGCGGACCGTGGCTGACCGCGCTGCTGGGCGTCGTTCTGCTGGCGGGCATCACCGTGGTGTTCGTGACGGGACTGCTCTCGTACGCCGCCTACAACCCGGATCTGGCGCCCGCCAACGACCAGACGCCCGAGCGGGGCCTGCTCGGTTTCTACCTGTTCGCCTGGCCCACCGATCCGCACTGGCTCTACCGGCTCACCCAGGGCCTGCATGTCACGGTCGGTGTGGTGCTGGTGCCGGTGCTGCTGGCGAAGCTGTGGTCGGTGGTGCCGAAACTGTTCACCCTGCCGCCGGCCCGTTCGGCCGCGCACGCGCTGGAACGCGTCTCCCTGCTGCTGCTCGTCGGGGGCGTGCTGTTCGAGTTCGCGACCGGGCTGCTGAACATCCAGCTCGACTACCTCTTCCCCGGCTCGTTCTACCCGCTGCACTTCTACGGGGCGTGGGTGTTCGCCGCCGCCTTCGTGGTGCACGTCGCCCTGCGGCTGCCCAAGGCCGTACGGGTGCTGCGGCACGGAGCACCCGACGACCTGGCCTCCGGCCGCAGAAAGCGCCCGACGGCGGGCGCGAGGGAGCCCGACAGGGGAACCGGGCTGGTCGCCCCCGACCCCGCACGGCCCACCCTCTCGCGGCGCGGTGCGCTCGGCGTGGTGGGTGGCGGCTCCGTGCTGCTGCTGGGAGTGACGGTCGGCCAGAACTTCGACGGTCCGGTTCGCCGTACGGCCCTGCTGGCGCCGCACGGCGGTACAGAACCCGGCTCCGGTGCCAACGCCTTCCAGATCAACAAGACGGCCGGCGCGGTCGGTGTCACCGCCGAGGAGACCGGCGAGGGCTGGCGGCTGACCGTCCAGGGCGCGGACGGGCGTGAACAGCGGTTCTCACGCGCCCAGTTGCTCGGCATGCCGCAGCACACCGCGGCCCTGCCCATCGCCTGCGTGGAGGGCTGGTCCACCTCTGACCAGCACTGGAGCGGCGTACGTCTGCGCGACCTCGCACAACTGGCCGGGTACGACCCGAGGGAGGGGCTGCCGGGGGTGTTCGTCTCCTCCCTCCAGCGTTCCGGCGCGTTCCGGGAGGCTGCCCTGCGCGACAACCAGGTGCGCGATCCGCGCTCCCTGCTGGCGCTCCGGGTGGGCGGTGAGGACCTCTCGTTGGACCACGGCTATCCGGCCCGCGTCATCGTTCCCGCTGCCCCGGGTGTGCACAACACCAAGTGGGTGTCCCTGCTGTCGTTCGGAGCGAACCGATGAGCGAACCGCCGAGCGAACCGTCGAGCGGACCCGCGGACGAACCGGCGGACGGCAGCCCGCCGCCGGCTGATGGCGGTCCGTCACCGGCCGACGGCAGCCCCCCGCCGGCCGGTGGCACCTCGCCGTCGGCCGTCACCCCCTCGACCGGTGACGACTCGACAGGGGGAGGGGC